>CALWZU010000032.1 GCA_944386095.1 uncultured Clostridia bacterium
CGGGTGACCCCAGCTGAATCAGACGGTATTTTTACTTTAAAATCGAGATACACGACAGCCTCCTTTCGAGAGTTAATTACCTCTCTTATATTCTATCATATTTACTCGATTTTTCAAGAACAATCTCTTTTTTTCGCTGAAATCATGGGATTTTCTTGCATCTCCCATACGTCTGCTTATGAAGACGAGAGTTAATTATCATGGAAGTTCACATTAAAATTCTTCCGGCGCTTTCCTTCAAAGGCCTTCCCTTTTCCCCTTTCCTGCTTTCTTTGGCAAACAGAGGGTCCTTTCAAAGCCTTGTCCCTAAAATAAAAATATGAGAAAATGAAAAAAACGCCCTTTCAGACGTCTGAAAAAACAAGGGAGGAGGAAAACCCTCATGGAACCGCAATCTCTTTTTCTGGCATTTCTGCAGGATAAATGGAATCAATGCCAGGATCGATATATGATCACCCATACCCCTTTTCTGGATCTGGCCCAGCAAAGCGCCGCCGCCTCGTTTTTCAAGGGGCTTTTGGGAAAGCCCTCCCTTGCCGGACCCGGCGGCCTTCCCTTCTGGCCTGCCAAGGGAGGCCCGGGCATCTGCTTTTACGGCGGCTATCCTCAAAGCGAGCGAAATCTCTGTTTGTTTTTTCCCGACTATCTTCCTGGGGAAAGCCCTCAGGAGCTGCTTTCCCATTTACAAAGCCAGCCCGAGGACGATCCCATCGCCCTTTTACGCCTTACCCACAGCAAGGGGCAAAGCCTCAGCCACAGAGACTACCTGGGCTCTCTTCTGGGTCTGGGCATTAAACGGGAGACCCTGGGAGACATTTCCGTCAGAGAAGACGGCGGGGATGTGCTGATCCTCAGAGAGCTTTCCGATTTTCTGCTGAGCAGCTATCATAAGGCCGGCAGAACCAGCCTGAAGGCCGATTTGCTTTCCCCCGGAGACTTCCTTCCGCCTCAAATTCAGACAAAACGCTTTCGGGATACAGTCGCCTCTTTGCGCCTGGACAGTGTTATCGCCAGCGCTTTTCAGATGTCCAGGGCCAAGGCCGCCGAAGGGATACGAAGCGGCCTGGTTTATGTGGACTCTCTCCAGACAGAAAAGCACGACAAACCGGTTTCCGAGGGCGCAAAGCTTGTCTTTCGGGGCAAGGGCAAGGCGGTTTTGGAAAAAATCGAAGGAACCACGAAAAAAGACCGGATTCTGATTACCATTTGCAGGTATCTGTAAAGGATATATCCCCTCCCCGGCCCCGGTTTTCCCTGCTGCCCTTTTTTCTTTTCTTCCCCTTTTGCACCCTTTCCCCTCTGAAAAGATTTCTCTTTTTTTGAAAAGGACAAGACTTTATTTCCTCAAAATGATATAATGTTTTTTAAACATTAAAGAAGAACGCAGGCGATCTGCATGGCCTGCCCCGGGACGCCAAAACGTTCCCTGCCTGACAAGGCAAAACCACAAAGAGAGGACTGAGTTTTAAATGAATCCATTGACCCAACTGATCAAAGAAGATATGATACCCGCTCTTGGCGTCACAGAGCCGGGTTCTATCGCTTATATTTCCGCCCTGGCCCGCAGCTATACCGTCGGCAGAATCGTCGCCGTCAACCTTTCCCTTAGCTCTTCCGTTTATAAGGGAGCCTTTACCTGCGGCATCCCCGGAACAGAAGATGTGGGCATCCAGTTTGCCGCGGCCCTTGGGCTCTGCGGCGGGGATCACACAAAAGGGCTTCAGGCCCTTGAAGGCCTGACCGACCAGGCGATACAGGACGCAAGGGAAATGGTGAACGAAGGTAAGATCCACGCGAAGATTCACTCCATCACCTCTGACATTTACCTGCATATCAAGCTGGAAACCATCATCGATACCTGCGAGGTTACCATCAAGGGTTCCCATACCAACGTAACGGAAATCATCGTCAACGGCAAGCCGGCTTTTTCCAAGGAACTGGATCTGTTCCGGGATTTCGGGGAGGATTTCAGGGACAGAACTGCAAAAGACCTGCCCGATCAGGAGGCTTCCTCTGAGGATTCCCTCCAAAGCCAGCAGCAGGAGCCTGGGGAAGAAAACCCCGATACCCCTCAGGCTCAGGCATATGATGAAGAAACCCCGGAAGATCAAGCCGCCCAGGAAGATCAGGCCCTTCCTGCCGATGAAATCCGCCCTCTTGCCATCGAGGATGAAAACCGGGAGGGAGCCGTCCTTTCCCAGCCGGAAGAAGCACACCCCCAGGAAGAAGCCCCTTCTGCGGAATATTTTCCCTCTCAGGCGGCTTCGGCGCCCAGCCATTATCCCCAGATCCGGGGCTATACTCTGGCGGATTTCGTGGAATACGCCAATACGGTAGAGCTTTCTGAAATCGCCTTTATCCGCTCTGCCTACGACATGAACCTGGCGCTTCTGGAAGAGGGAATGAATTCAGAGCGTACCCATTTCAGCAAACAGCTTTTCAAACGCAACGGAGGCGCCGCCATTTCAGAGGACGAAGTGGCAACAGCCCAGTTTCTTACCAATACCGCCCTGGAAGCCCGGGTCATCGGCCTTTCCCGGCCGGCTATGAGCATCACCGGCAGCGGCGCCCACGGGATTTTATGCACCATGCCCCTTTACGCCTGCTGCGCCGTTCATAAGCTCACGGAAGAAAAGCTTCTGAGAGCTACCGCTTTAAGCTATCTTATCACCATCTACATCAAGGAATACTCCGGCCTTTTATCCGCCTTCTGCGGCTGCGCCATCGCCGCCGGAACGGGAGCCGCCGTAGGCCTTTGCTATCTGGCCGACGGTACTGTGGAAGAGATGGGCCGGGTCATCAATAACATGGCATCTTCTATCACCGGTATGATCTGCGACGGAGGAAACGCCGGCTGTACCATGAAAGGGATCACGGCGGTAGACGCCGCCTACAGAGCCGTCACCATGGCTATGAACGAGGCCTGGATCGATTCCGCCCACGGCATCTGCGGCCCTTCTGCGGAACAGACCCTGCGCAATATGGGGCAGATCGCTTATCCGGGTATGAGAGATACGGAAAAAACCATTTTGGATATTCTGGCGCAAAAGGCTAAGGCAAAGGGCTTTGAGGAAATTCCAATAGCCGAAGCTCATCAAAGCGCTCCGGAAAAGCCCGCAAACCGCCGCAGCAGCAAAAAATCCATCTTTCACAGATTTAAAAAAGGCAGCTCCGAAGAATAAAGGAAATTCCGATTGTAAACAAAGAGGGGGAAAAGGATCATGAATGAATATAAGGTACTGGTTGTATACAGGACCAAGCACGGCTCCACCCGCCGCTATGCCGGCTGGATCGCAGACGCCCTTGATGCGGACATCGTCAACGGGGAAGAAAACGGCTGGGAACAGCGTCTCTCCGAGTATGATACCATTATCTACGGCGGAAACCTCAACGAAAGCGGCATCAACGGCATCGCCAAATTCCGCGCCCGGACAGGCTCTCATCCGGATCAAAACATCGTCTATTTTGCCGTAGGCTCCTTTCCGCCCTCGGAAGACACGGTGGTGGAGCTTGTCAACGCCAATTTCCCCGAGCATTTGCGCAGCCAGGTAAAGCTCTTTCATTTCAGGGGCCGTCTGGATTTTCTGGGCCTTGGCTTTTGGGAAAAATTCCTGATGCGGGGCTTTCAGAAGCGGCTTTTGGAAAGAGAAAAAAAACAGGGCTTCCGAACGGAAACAGACAACGAGCTTCTGATGGCCTTTGAACAGGAAATGGACTGGAGCGATAAAACCACCATCCAGCCCCTGGTGGATTATGTCAAAGCCTTCATGACCCCTCAGCAGCTTCAGAAAACAGAGCAGGCCGCCGCCGCCAGGATGGCGGAAACCGAAAAAAGAGAAGAACAGGAAGCCAGGGACTGGGAGGAAGAACAAAAACGCCGGGAAGCCCTCTTTCTGGAAAGACAGGAAAAAGAAAAGGAAGGAAAGCTTCGCCGCCTGAACAAAAAGCAGCGGGCGCAGTATGAAGAAAACAAGGCCCGCCGGGAATCGATGGAACAGGCGGAGGCGGAAAAGACAGGTGATGCCGAAGAGGATTTTACCTCTGAGGACGACTACAGCGATTTTTACGATGAGGATGAAAAGCGAGACTGAGCCTTCCTCCTTCCGTCCGCCCAAAGCAGGTCTGGGACAGATCCGCCATATATTGCAGCGCAAAAACGCCCTCTGGGTTTCTTACCGAACCCTTCGGGCGTTTTTTCTGTTTTTATTGTTTTTTATTTTTCCGCCGCCCCGGCCTTTTATCCGTAAAGACTATTGCCTGGGCGCTTCCTTCTGCCCGGCATCATTGGCAAGACCCAGCTTGTCGATGATATAAAAGATCAGGCCAAGGGCCATACCTACCAACGCCGCCAGGCACATGCCTTTCAGCTGCACTTCGCCGATCTGGATAAACGCACCGGAAAGGCCGGTGACAAAGACCACAGAGGTCAGCGCCAGATTTCTCGGCCTTGCATAATCCACCTTTTTGTCCACCAAAAGCCGCAGCCCGGAAGCAGCGATCATACCATACAAAAGGAAGCTCACGCCGCCCATAACAGGGCCCGGAATGGTCTGGATCAGAGCGGAGGCCTTACCGATAAAGGCCAGAAGCATGGAAAACAGCGCCGCGCCGCCGATGACCCACACGCTGTAAACCTTTGTTACCGCCATGACGCCGATGTTTTCTCCGTAGGTAGTGGTGGGAACCGCACCGCAGCAGCCTGACAGCATGGTGGAAAGGCCGTCCGCAAACAGAGAGCGATGAAGCCCGGGATCCTTGATCAGGTCTTTTCCTACGATTTCGCTGGTCACTACCTGATGGCCGATATGCTCAGAAACCACAACGATCGTAGCCGGAACGATAATCATGATAGCTGTCAGATCGAATTTCGGAGCGGTAAAATTGGGAATGGCAAACACGGAGGCTTCGCCAACAGCGGAAAAATCCAGAATGCCGAAGGCCAAAGCCGCAAAATAGCCCACGATAATGGCGATCAGGATGGCGATGGCCGCCGCAAAGCCTCTGAACAATACCTGTCCAAAAACAGCCACTCCAAGGGTAATCATAAATACCGCCACAAATTTGGGATCGATCTGGGTGTAGGTATCGCTGAGGATCAGGCCGCCGTTTGACGCAGCAGAGCCCGCCAGCTCAAGGCCGATCAGGGCGACGATAGGGCCCATGGCCGCCGGGGGCAAAAGGATATCGATCCATCCGGTCCCCACAAACTTCACCGCTAAAGCGATGAGGCAGAATAAAGCGCCCGTCACGATAAAGCCGCCCAGAGCGTATTCATAGCCCATGTCGGGATTGGCCATGATCAAAAGAGTGGGTGAAATAAATGCGAAGCTGGAGCCCAGATAAGCGGGCGCCTTTCCCTGGGTAATCAGGATAAACAGAAGTGTTCCGATGCCGTTCATCAGCAAAACGACAGCGGGATTGATGCCAAAGGTCCAGGGTACCAGTACGGATGCGCTGAACATGGCAAAGGTATGCTGGATGCTCAGGGGAACCCACTTTGTAAGAGGCACCCGATCCTGCACCTGAATGATTTTGTTTTGTGTGCTCATGTTTTCCTCCTAAACCAACAAAAAGCCTTTCACAGAAATGGGATATCTGAAAATTGACCCGATATACAATACCATATTTCCCTTGACTGCGCAATATCCGCCATCAAAAATCCCCTCCTTTCCCCCGCTGGTCATTTTTGCCATTTTTCTCACAGGTCATAAGGCTTTCCGGCTTCGCATACATTGTCCAAAGGAGTTGATGGACATGTATCATACATTAAACCGCCAGCAGGCCCTGGATCAGCAAAAATGCCGCCCCCAAACGGGTCTGGATCAAAAAGAGGTTGCCCTGAGAAAAGCCAAATACGGGGAAAACCGTCTGGAAGAGCCGCCTCAGGCCAGTCTGTGTCAAAAAATCCTCTCTCAGATCATCGATCCCATGATCCTGATTTTGATTTTTGCCGCCGCCCTTTCCTTTTTCACCCAATATCTTGCCCAGGGAAAAGCCGATCTTACCGATCCCCTCATGATCCTTCTTATCGTTACGATCAACGCTGCCCTTGGCATTTTTCAGGAAAATAAGGCGGAAAAGGCTCTGGCCTCTCTCAAGAACCTTCTGGCTCCCACCGTCCTTGTCAGAAGGGAGGGCAAAGAAGAAACCATTGCCGCCTCAGAGCTGGTTCCGGGGGACATCATCCTGCTTTCCGCCGGAGACATGGTACCCGCCGACTGCCGGCTTTTATCCGCCTATGCCATGAGCGCTGACGAATCCGCCCTGACAGGAGAATCCCACGGCATCCGCAAGGATCCCGACGCCGTCCTTTTCCCCGAAACAGCCCTTGGAGACCGGCGCAACATGCTCTGGTCCTCTACCCTGATCCTTTCCGGCAGGGGAGAGGCCCTTGTCACAGCCACAGGCATGGATACGCAGGTAGGCGCCATCGCCGGTATGCTCCGGCAAAACGCCGCTCCCGCCACCCCCCTTCAGGAAAAGCTGTCAAAAACGGGGAAAACCCTCGGCGCGGCCGCTGTGGCCATCTGCGCCCTGGTCTTTCTGGCAGGGCTTATGCGGCAGATCCCCCCGGCGGAAATGTTCCTGACCTCCGTCAGCCTGGCGGTGGCGGCGATCCCCGAGGGCCTGCCTGCCATCGTCACCATTATGCAGGCCCTGGGAGTCCGCCGCATGGCGGCCTTCCACGCCATTATCCGGCGGCTTCCCGCCGTGGAAACCCTGGGCTGTGCCAGCCTGATCTGTACCGACAAAACCGGCACTCTGACCCAGAACAAAATGACCGTCACCAGCGTATGGGGCGATGCCGAAAAGCTTTATCCCTTTTCTCTTTTATGCACCCATCGATCTGATCCGACAGAAGAGGCTCTGGCAAAGGCAGCCCTCCTTCAGGGGCTTACGCCCCAAGTCCTCCAAAAGGAATGGCCCCTTGTGGGAGAAATCCCCTTTGATTCCTCCCGCAAATGGATGGCGACCCTTCACCGCCGGGGAAAATCCGCAGAAACGGAAAAGGCGCCCTTTCGTCTGATCGTTAAGGGCGCAGTGGATATGATCTTAAAAAGCTGCCATCTTTCCTCCGAGGAGAAACGCCGGATCCTTCACCACAACGAGGACATGGCTTCCCAGGCCCTCCGGGTCATCGCCTTTGCCTATACGGATCTGGACAGAGAGCAGGCGGAAAAATTAAAACACGCTATTTTGGCCCAGGAGGCACAGCCTCTTTCTTCCTCTCAGGAGACCGGCCTTTCCCTTCCTCCCCTGACCTTCACCGGCCTTGCCGGCATGATCGATCCCCCAAGACCAGAGGTCAAAAACGCCGTAAGCATCTGCCGTCAGGCCGGGATCCGGGTGGTGATGATGACAGGGGACCATGTGAAAACCGCAGCGGCCATCGCCAGAGAAACCGGTATCCTTCCCCCCCTTCGGCAGGATGGCGCTTCTCCGGAAGGCTCCTCAGGAGCTTCCCTGCTTTTAACAGGACCTCAGCTGGATGCCATGACAGATAAGCAGCTGGCTCAAAACATACAGGACTGCCGGGTCTTCGCCCGGGTTTCCCCTTCCCATAAGCTGAAAATCGTAAAAGCCTTCCAAAAAAAAGGCCATGTGGTGGCCATGACCGGAGACGGGGTCAACGACGCCCCGGCGCTGAAAGCCGCTGACATCGGCTGCGCCATGGGGCTTACAGGCACCGACGTGGCAAAGGGGGCGGCGGATATGGTTCTTTCGGATGACAATTTCGCCACCATCGTAAAGGCGGTAGAGGAAGGACGCAAAATCTACGATAATATCCGAAAAGCCATCCATTTTCTTCTTTCCAGCAACATCGGAGAAATCATCACCATCTTCGCCGCCATTCTCATCGGCTGGCCCGCTCCCCTTCTGGCCGTTCAGCTTCTTTGGGTCAATCTGGTCACGGACTCCTTCCCGGCCATCGCGCTGGGAGTGGACCGGCCGGAAAAGGATCTGATGCAAAGGCCGCCCCTTTCCCGCAGCCAAAGCCTGTTTTCGGGAGGCCTTACCTTTGATATTTTCATAGAAGGGGCGATGATCGCCATTCTTTCTTTGTCGGCCTTCAGTCTGGGCTATCACGGCTTTCACGATCTTGAGGCCGCCAGGACCATGGCCTTCTGCGTCCTTGCCCTCTCCCAGCTGGTACACGCCTTTAACATGAGAAGCCCTTCCCGTTCGGTCTTTTCCATCGGCCTGTTTTCCAACCCCTGGCTTACCGGCGCCTTTTTCCTTTGCTGCGCCCTGCAGATCCTTGTGGTTTCCCTTCCGGTTCTTTGGGAAATTTTCGGCGTTACCGGTCTTACGCCTCTGCAATGGTGTTTTGTCGCCTTATTGTCCCTGACGCCCCTTTTATTTGTGGAGCTGGAAAAATGGCTGGCAAGCAGAGCCTTTGAAAAACGAAAATAAAAGCCAAGACCACCTGCTATGATATGCCGGTGGTCTTGTTTTGTCCCGGGAAAACCTCGTCAGTCTATGGGGCTTGTTCCCGCCGCAGGAAGCCTTCTTTTATATTCGAACAGATCGGGCCTTTACAAATCAATCCTTTTCGTAAACGATCACTCTGACCCTGCCGCCTCTGTCCGGATCCTTGTCGCAATAGAAGGTAGCATTTCCGCTTTTTTGCATCTGCTGGACAGTAGAAATCTTGTAGTCCCCGTTTTCGTATACAAATACGCTTACATCCGCCGCGTAAGGATAGGTCTTATCACGGATCACAGCATAGCTGTCTTCTATTTTCGAAGCGCTGCCGCTGACGGCGGTGAGATTTTGAATGGAGGAAAGCTCTCCGTTTTTATAATCGAACACAGCCGGACCCTTCTTCCCGCTGAAGGCCTTGCCCTGGGTATTGACCGTCTGGGTTTTCCCATCTGCGATAAAGGTATAGGAGCCGGAAATATTCATGCCCGAGCTTTGGGAAGAAGCGGAAAGCACGACGCCGTAGGAAGCGCAGTCTCCCGTTACATTGTCCAGGATCAGCTGGGTGATTTCCCCGTTTTCTCCCTTGCTGTAGAGCACGTCAGAAGAAGAAAGGTCTATTCCATCCAGTCTGGAAAGAGAGGTCCTGGTATAGCTGCCCTCTTTTGTATCCAGAATCACCGCATCAGAAGCCACCCGGGTATTGCCGATGGTCAGATACTGCGCGCTGACCGTTCCGGAAACGGAAGCGGAAGAGGCGGATCTGACCCTGATCCCGTCGTCTTCATCCTCATCAAAGGTCAAACTTACCACATCTCCTACATCTATCCAATCCTCTTCGATGGCATATTCATAAGAGCTGCCCGAAGGGCTGACCCCCTGGATATAATACATGGAATTGGTTGCTCCGGTGGAATCCGTATAATCCTTTTCTCCTGTAGCGACCACATAAAGGATCATGGTCTCCCCGGCGTCCGCTGTAGAGGATACCGCATCCGCTACCCGGCCGTCCTTTCCAAGAAGCAGGGTGATGGTATCTCCGGGCTTAAGGGAGCCGGCGGAGGACAGCGCCGTGAAGGCCGCGTTTCCTTCCAGCTCATAGGTAGTGCCGGAAAGAACGATGGAGGTCGGCGCATCCTGATTGGGTTCAGCCCTGTCATACACACCGGAAACCCGATCGCTGTATACCCAGGCCCGGTTCATGGAGGTGGAATAATAAACGATATCATATACATTCACATCCTCCTTGGAGGAAAGAGCGCCGTTTTTATAAACCGTCACAGAATCGGTCAGCCCCAGCTCGCTGTACCAGGCGGATGATTTCACCGTCACAGGCCCCGTCATGCTTTCGCTGAGGACGGAGGCATAATCGATGCTGCCGTCGCTGTTTACCTCATAGCCCAGCTGCTGCGCATATTTTGTAGTGGTGCTGTCCTTTATATAGGTATTCAGCGCATTGTATAACAGCACCGCCCCTTCTCCCTTTGTCAGCGCCGAGCCGGCGGATAGACTGACGCCATCGGCCAGGCCCAGGCTCTGGGCCATGTTGATCTGCGCATAGGGAAAAGCGCCTGTAAAATCATCGTCGGTATAGCCCAGCAGCTTTAAAATGCTGTTCAGGGCCTGCTCATAGGTTACGCTCTCTTCCGGCCGGAAACTGCCGTCGCTGTAGCCGCTCATCAGTCCGTTTTCCACCGCTACCTTAATATAGGAAGCGGCCCAGTTCGAGCTGCTTACATCCCGGTACAAAGACGAGGCCACGCCCTTTGTTACCAGATTCTTATAAGCAGAGCAGTCCACCAGCATCTTGGCGAACTCCGCCCGGCTTAAGGTCGTAGAAGCGTTGATCTGTCCGCTGCCGTCTCCGGAAAGCACTCCCAGAAGAGACAATACGCTTACGGCGGTCTCCTGCCCGGTAGCAGCGGCATACACATCCGCAACAAAAACATTTCCGATGCCGGGAAGCGCTTCCCCAAGACCCGCTGCGGCCGGAGCCGAGGTTAACACCAGGACTCCCGCCAAAGCGCCCGCCATCCATTTCTTTTTCATGAATCCTCCACCTCCTGTGATTTTTTACTCTTTATTGTTTCTCTTTTTTTACTCTTTTACTTTTTGCCGGTTTCTACATGCGCCTTTGCTTTAATCATAACGCAGCGCGTCGATGGGATTCAGCTTCGCCGCCTTGCTGGCGGGAAAATACCCGAATATGATGCCGATGAACACGGAAACCCCAAAGGCCAGTGAAATCGCCGAAAGGGTAGGCGCCACGGTCATATCCAGAAGGGAGCCCGCCCCATAGGCCATCACGATCCCCAAAAGGATCCCTACGATGCCGCCCATAGCGCTTGT
>CALWZU010000033.1 GCA_944386095.1 uncultured Clostridia bacterium
TCTTTTTCCAAAACCCGGCTGTCGCAGGAAATCTCCAGATCGGAAAGGGCGGCGCGCACCATCAGGTGCACAAGATGGTTCCACCAATGAAGAGCCCTTACCGTAAACAGCGCCAGCTTGTAAAAAATGTCCCGGCGCAAAAGATGGGTCATCTCATGGGTCAAAATAAATTCCAGTTCCCGTTTCGAATAGGTTTTCCCGGGAAGGACCAGAACAGGACGAAACAGGCCCGCTACCATGGGGCTTGCTGTTTTTTCGCAAATCACAACGGCAACAGAACGGCGGATTCCCAGTTTTTCCTTGACCTGTTCCAGAGCCCGATGGATTTGCATCAGCTCACAGGGCCGGGCGTGGCGTCTCAGCATGCGGCAAAAACGCCAGTGGCCTCCAAACAGCCTGCCCAGGCTGAAAAGGATCCCCGCTGCATACAAAAGCAAAAGCCCCTCTGCAAGTCCCCCCTGCCAGAGGCTGAAAAGCCCCTCCGAAAAAAGGGGCTCCGAAAACGCCCCCTGGGCCAGAGAAGCGCCCATTTCCACAGGCGCCCCGTATAATCCGGCTTCCATCCCCCGGGGAAGGGGTACAGACCAAAACCAGGCCGGCGAAAAGGGAACCAAAAGTCTTATGGAAACCACCAGCCATAAAACATAACGCCAGCCCGCCCGAAACCACCGGTCCAGCGCGGGTCTTGCCAAAATCAGCACAAACAAAACCGGCAGCATGCTTACGGAAAGCGCCAAAAAATTATATAATATGACATTCACCGACGGCTCACTCCTTTCCGTCAAAGGGCCGGGGCACTATTCGAAACGGTCGATCATTTTGCGGATCTCCTCCAGCTCTTCCCGGTTGATGGATTTTTCGTCCAGAAAAGAAGCGAACAAGGCAGCGGGAGAGCCTTTGTAAAACCTCTGCAAAAGGGTTCTGGCCTCATTTTTTCCCACCTGCTCCCGCCGCAGAAGCGCCCGGCAGACAAAGCCCGGCTCGATCCTTTGCAGAGCGCCTTTTTCCTGGAGGTGATTCAAAACCGTATAAGTGGTATTTTTCTTCCATCCATAGCGCTGCTGCATGCTTAAGGCCAATTCCTTAGCGCTTGCCTCTTCCTTTTCCCACAGAATCTCCATGACCTTCATTTCCGATTCCGGAAGCTTGATTTCCTTCATCTCTGTTTCCTCCTGTTTTCGGCTTTTACACAAGGCCATATTCTTCCGCCAGCTTTTTAAAGGCCGGCAGTGCGTTTTCAATGGTTTCCCTGGCCACGCAGTAAGCGATCCTCACATACCCCGGACAGCCAAAGGAGCTTCCCGCCACAAGGAGAAGGTGATATTTTTTTGCCGCCTGGCAAAAGGCTTTTTCATCTTCCACAGGGGATTTCACAAACAGATAAAAAGCGCCCTGGGGCTTGACGCAGGAAAAGCCCAGATCCTTCAGCCCGTTATAAATCAACTCCCTGTTGGTATCGTAATACTGGATATCCGTCGTTTCTTCGCAGCACATAGCGGCGATCCGCTGGGCAAGGCCCGGCGCGTTGACAAAGCCCAGGATCCGGATGGCCACATTGGCGCCGTCCCGGACCATTTCAAAATCGTCCAGCTGGCTTGGCATAACAAGATAGCCGATCCTGTCTCCGGGAAGGGAAAGGGACTTGGAAAAAGAATAGCCCACGATGGTATTTCGATAATATTTTGTTAGATAAGGGACCTGGACTCCGTCATAGGCCAGTTCCCGGTAAGGCTCGTCAGAAATCAGATAAATAGATGTCCCCAGCTCCCTTTGCTTTTGCTCAAGCAGCCGGGACAGGGCGATGATGGTCTGCTCGCTGTAAACCACGCCGGTGGGGTTGTTGGGCGAGTTTATGATCACAGCCTTTGTTTTGGGCGTAACAGCCTTTTCCAGCGCCTTAAGATCCGGCTGGAAGGTAGCTGTATCAGGGGCGATGGCAATCAGCCTGCCGCCGTAGTTTTCCACATAATTATCATATTCTCCAAAATAGGGAGCGAAGGTCAGAACCTCTTCTCCGGGATTCAAAAGGGTTTTCAGGATCACATTCAGGCCGCCTGCCGCACCAACGGTCATCAGAAGATTATCCGCCGTAAAATCCGTTCCAAAGCGCCGGTTCAGGCTTTCGGCGATGGTCCTTCGCACATCCTCATAGCCGCTGTTGCTCATATAGCCATGCACCATCAGAGGATCTTCCTTTTCCAGGATATATTCCGCCGCCTGCTTCACCCGTTCAGGAGCCGGTACGTTGGGATTTCCAAGGCTGAAATCATATACATTTTCGGCTCCGTATACGGCCGCCATCGCCTTTCCCTCTTCAAACATGGCCCGGATAGCCGAGCTGCCTTTTACCAGTTCCTTCATTCTTTCTGAAATCATACTTTTCTCCCATTCCTTTCTTAAATCCGGGCCGCCCCGAAAATCCAGCCGGCAAGGGCCGACGGTTTTCCCCTGTTGATGTTCTGGCGAAGATATGCTGTTTCTCAAGCCAAGATAGCTATTTCCCAAGCTGGGGAAATCTGGCCTGGATATAATCGATCAGGATGTCCCCCGCCTTTTCAAAGCCTACCTTACCCACATCGATGGCTATATCATACTGGGTCAGATCAAGCCGGTTCATCCCCGTATAGGTTCTGACGTAGCGGGAACGCTCCTTGTCTGTTTTTTCCACTTCTTTTCTGGCTTCTTCTTCGGATATGTTCAAAAACCGGGCCGCATTCACGATCCGGTATTCCTTGTCGGCATGAAGAAACACCGACACATGCCTGGGATGCTCTGCAAAGATGTAAGAGCCGCAGCGCCCCACCACCACACAGGAGCTTTCCCTGGCGGCCTTGCGGATGATCTGGGTTTGCGTCTCAAAAATCTGCCTGCCCGTAGGCATATAATAAAACGTGGGGACATAAGGCGAATCGTAAATGCTGGTCTGAAGAAAGGACTCCCATATGGAATAGGATTTTTCTTCCACATGCTGCAGCTTGCTTTCCGGTACATGAAGCATTTCCGCGGAACGCACCAATATTTCTCTGTCAAGATATTTAAACCCAAAATGCCGGGAGATCCGCTGCCCCATATAAACGCCCTTGCTTCCCAGCTGACGGCCGATGGTGATCACGTAATTCTGATCCTGCATTTCCTTATTCTGATCCTGCATTTTTTCACCTCCCTCAAAGCCTGCGAATCTTTTCTATAATTATAGCATCTTCCCCGCCTCTATGCCAACGGGAATTTGCCTTTTCCCGTAAAAGGATCATTTCCCCTTTTCGATTTCTTCCATCAAAAAATCCACCGCCTGTTCATAACCGGCAAAGCCCTTGCCTATAAAAGAAGCCCGGCAGGCCATGCCGGGATAGGAAATATGCCGGAAGGGCTCTCTTGCGTATATATCCGAAAGATGTACCTCTGCGGCAGGAAGGCACACCGCCTTCAAAGCGTCTAAAATAGCGATGCTGGTATGGGTGTAAGCGGCCGGATTGATCACGATCCCGTCAAAATGGCCATAGGCCTTTTGGATCCGGTCTACAATAGCCCCCTCGTGATTTGATTGAAACACCTCCACCTGCACCTTTCTTTTTTCGCAGCAATCCTTTATAAAGCGAACCAGGTCCTCATAGGTTTCTCTTCCGTAAATATCCTTTTCCCTGATTCCCAGCATATTCAGATTCGGGCCGTTGATTACCAATAGCTTCACAGCGTCACCTCCAGCTTCTTTACGATCTCCCTGGCCGTTTCCCAGGGCTGGGCTTCATTTATCACCTGAATGTCCGCACAGGCCTCATATAAAGGCTTTCTTTTTTCATACATTTCCATAAGGGTTTTCCGGTCCTTGGAAAGAGGCCTGTTTCCCTTCACCGGCAAAAGGGAAAGATCCCGGCAAAGCCAGACGAGCCTGCCATTTTGCCGCAGGTAATCGATGTTTTCTTGCTTTAGCACAATCCCTCCTCCGGTGGAAATGATCTTTCCGGTCTGCCTGCCCGCCTCAAAGGCGGCTTGTGTTTCCCTGTCCCGAAAGCTCTCCTGCCCTTCTTTTTCAAAAATACGGCTGATGGAACAGCCTGCCTTTTGTATGATCATTTCATCGGTATCCACAAGGGACCGCCCCGTCAGAAGAGCCAGCTGCTGTCCCACGGTGGTTTTCCCGCAGCCGGGCATTCCCACAAGAACGATGTTCTCAAGCTCCCTTAAAAGGGCTTTATCAACCTCGTGGATTTTTTCATCCCCAAGGGCCTGCCCCGTGAAATACTCGCAGCTTTTCTTCGCCTGGGCCACCAGCATGGAAAGACCGTTTGCGTGAGGAAGGCCAAGCCTTCTTGCCTGAAGAAGCAAAGGTGTCGCCAGAGGATGATAAATCACATCCAAAACCCCCTGGCACAGCGGAAAGGCTTCCAGGTCGATCAGCTGCCCTCCCTTCTGGGGATACATCCCGCAGGGGGTGGTATTGATAATGATCTGTGCGTTTCTGGCCTCATAGCCGGGGGAACCTTTTACGGGGCGGCTCTCTTTTTGCAGCATAAAATAGTTCAGGGGGCCCGTCCTGGATACCCTTTTGACCCAGGCCGCGCCTCTTTTTTTCGCCGTATAGGAAGCGGTCAGACTGGTAGCGCCGTTTCCCAGAATCAAAACCCCTTTTCCCGAAAAATCAATCCCCGCTTTCCGGGCCATATAATCCAGGCCGTAGGCGTCGGTGTTGTAGCCGGTCAGGCTGCCGTCCCGGTTTCTTACAAGGGTATTCACACAGCCGATTTCCCTTGCTTCCGGGGAAATCCTTTCGCAAAAATCCATAACTTTTTTTTTGTAAGGAATGGTTACGTTCAGCCCCTGGAGCCTGCCCTTTTTTTTCATCTCCTCTTCCAGAAAAGGGGCAAGGGCCTGCTCCTCCATGGGAAACAGGCGATACTGGTAAGAGGCGAAAAGCCCATGGATCTGAGGGGAAAAGCTATGCTCCAGGGTTTTTCCCAAAAGGCCGAAGCAACCCTCCTCTTTCTTTTCACCGGTCATGTTTTCCTTCATCGCGCAAGGCCCCTTTTCTACGCTTCGCTATAGCAGCCCAGGAAGGAAAACTGCTCCGCGTTGATGCTCATGTCGTTTAAAAGAGCGATAACGCCCTGGGAATAGACGGATGCATCTATATCGAAATAAAACCGGAATTCAAAATCCTTTCCGGGGATGGGCCGGCTTTCCAGCTTGCTTAAATTCAGTCCATGAGAGGATATTTTTCCGATCATGTCATGAAGGGCTCCCGGACGGTGAGCCACGGAAAGCATCAGGCTGATTTTTCCCGCTCCCGCGTAAAGCTCCATGTTCTTGGAAATACAGATAAAACGGGTGTAATTGTTTTGATTGTTTTGAATGTCCTCATCGATGACCTGAAGGCCGTAAAGCCCCGCGCATTGAGGAGAGGAAATGGCGGCGATGTCCTTTCTGTCGGACTGGGCGATGTATTTGGCCGCAGTAGCCGTATTTTCAAATACGGTAACCTTGATATGACTGTTTTTCTTGAGAAATTCGCTGCACTGGCTTAAGGCCTGCTCATGAGAGATGATCTCCTTTACCTTTGTCAGGTCGATCTTTTCCTTTGCCAAAAGGACGTGGTTGATGTGCAGCTTGACAGCCTTGACGATGTAAAACTTATGCTTGACCATCAGGTCATACACCTCGGTAACAGAACCCGCCGAGCTGTTTTCGATGGGCAGGATCCCATACTGGCACATACCGCTTTCCACCGCATTGAACACGCTTTCAAAGCTGCTGAAAAACATCATATTGGCAAGGGGAAAGATCTTGTTGCCCGCCTGCTGCGCATAGGAGCCTTCTACCCCCTGACAGGCTACCACAGCTTTTTGCGGCATCTCCAGCTTCATATTTTTGACACTTTCCTGAATGGCATCTCCCAGCTCTGTCCTTCTGTTCAAAAGAGTCGCCTGATAGCTGCGGCCAAGGTCAAACAGGGTCGCATAAAGCATCCGGGTATACATGGCAAATTCATCCCCCGCCCGTTCGATGACCCTGCTTAGCACTTCCTGCTCCCGTTTTTGATCCAGCACCGGAAGATTCTGCTCTTTTTTGCTTCCGGCGATCTCAGCGGAGGTTTTCATCCGTTCCACAAAAAGATCCACCAGCTTGTCGTCGATTTGATTCATGTTTTCTCTTAGCTCTTGTAATTGCATTTTATTTTCCTCTCTTTTTTGAAATAATAGGATTTATGAAAAAGGGTTTTTCTTTCTTTTCGGCTTTTATGTTCTTTCTCACCTGGCCAGATACCACAGATCCAAAAGGCTGACGGCCACCGCCGCTTCCACGCAGGGAACGGCTCTGGGAACGATACAGGGATCATGACGGCCTTCCACCCGAAGCAGGGCCGGGCTTGCATCGGAAAGCCTTACAGACCTTTGCGGCGCGCCGATGGAAGGCGTTGGCTTAAATGCCGCCCTCAAAATCAGGGGCATCCCCGAAGAAATCCCCCCCAGGCTTCCCCCGTGATGATTGGTAAGGGTCCTGAGAATGGTTTTTCCTTGCTTTTCTTTTTGCGCTTCCTTTTGCACGTAACCATCGTTATTTTCCGATCCCTTCATGAAGGCTGCCCCAAAGCCCGCCCCAAACTCCACGCCCTTCACGGCGGGTATGGCGAAAACAGCGGCGGAAAGCCTGCTTTCCAGGCCGTCGAAGAAAGGCTCTCCTATTCCCGGCGGCAGCCCCAGAGCATAGCATTCCACCACGCCCCCCAGGGAATCCTCAGAGTGAAGGGCTTCCGAAATAGCCTGTTTCATGGCTTCCCCCGCCTGCTGCGAAAGCACCGGAAAATCCTGCTGCTCAAAAGAATCCAAAAGTTCCTTGGAAAGCAGGCTTTCATCCAGAGGCGCGTCTTTTCTGTCATAAACGGAAAGGATCCTCGCCCCGATGCTTATGCCCTTTCTTTCCAAAAGCTGCTTGGCCACCCCTCCGGCAAAGCACAGGGGCGCCGTAAGACGTCCGGAAAAATGTCCGCCTCCCCGGTAATCCCAGCATCCGTTATATTTGACGTAGGCGGTATAATCCGCATGGCCGGGTCTTGGGATATCCTTCAGGGCTTCATAGTCCTTTGACCTGGTGTTGAGATTTTCGATCACGGCGCAAAGAGGCGCGCCGCAGGTTTTTCCCTGAAACAGGCCCGACAGGATCCTGGGCCGGTCCTCTTCTTTTCTGGGGGTGGAATAAGGGTTCCTGCCCGGCGCCCGGCGTTTCATAAAGGCCTGGACCCTTTGCAGGTCGATCTCTTCCCCTGAGGGCAGCCCGTCTATGACGACACCTATGCCATCAGAGTGGGACTGGCCGAAAATCGTTATTCTGATCTTGCTTCCAAAGCTAAAGGACATCTGCCTCTCCTCCTAATTCCCGAAAACGGGTAAAGAAATCCGGATAGGATTTTTTCACCGCTTCCGCTCCCTCTATCACAATCTCTTTTTTCAGCACCACCGCCGCAATGGCCATAGCCATGACGATCCGGTGATCGTTCCAGCCGCTGATGCGCACCGGGGGTTCCTGCCGCCCTGCTTCCTTCTTTTTTATCTCCTCTTTTTTAGGGCAGGGCTCGCCCCCCAGATCCAGCCCCTGTATCACAAGCCCCTCCGGCTTTTCCTTTATTTGAACCCCAAGGCGGCCAAGCTCTCTTGCCATGGCGGAAAGCCGGTCGCTTTCCTTGATCCTGAGCCGTCCCCCGTTGATGATGTCCGTCCTGCCCCGGGCGCAGGCCCCCACCACCGCCAAAACAGGCACCAGGTCGGGTATTTGCGCTGCGTCGATCTGGATCCCTTTTAAACCTCCCTTTTCCGGTCCCCGGGCGGTGACGAGAGAATCCTTTCCGACCTGCACCCGGGCGCCAAAGTCCTTCAGTATCTCCGTCACCTTTCTGTCTCCCTGTGAGGATGCGGGATCCAGGCCCCGGCAGCTGATGCCTCCCTTTTCATTGCAGGCTCCCGATGCCGCCGCACACAGCCAGAAGGCCGCAGCCGACCAGTCCCCTTCCACCTGGATCCGGCTGTCTTCCCCGAAGCCATCCATAGGACGGTAGCGCTGCCTGCCCCGGATCAAAAACCGCTCCTCTTCCCAGGTCACCCTGATTCCAAAACGGCCAAGAACCGAAAGGGTCATACGGATATATTCCGCCGATTCCAAAGGTGAGCTTAAAAGGATCCGGCTGTCCTCCTCCAGTAAAGGCAGGGCAAATAAAAGTCCGGTAACAAACTGGGAACTGACATTTCCCGGCAGGGTAAAATCCCCTCCCTGCAGCCTGCCTTCCAGGGTAAGGGGCAGACCCTCTTCTCTGTCGGTTTTACAGCCATGTTTTCTCAGCTGAGAAAGAAGCTGTCCCACAGGCCTTTGAGGGAGCCTTCCTTTTCCTGTAAAGGTCGTCTTTTCCCCCAGGGCCGCCGCTACCGGCAGCAGAAAGCGCAGAGTCGAGCCGCTTTCTTTGCAGTCAAGCAGACAGGGTTTTTCTTCCTTTTGAAAATCCTTCCGCCCCCTGTTTTTTAAAATCGGCCTTACCTGCCAAAGATCATCCCGCATTTTCGAAATATCCGCTCCCAGGGCATTCAAACAGCCTATCGTCGCCTCAACATCCTGAGAAAGCCCTTCCATCTGCACCTGAACGGTTTCCTGAGAAAGAGCCGCTGCGATCATGATTCTGTGAGCCTGGGACTTGGATGAGATCATATCCACCCTTCCCCCGAGAGGGGCAGGGCCGATCCTCATATCCATATAAACCCCTCCCCTGCTATTCTTCCCGGGACATAGCGTCCTCCACCATTTCCTCCATCGCATCTACCGGTATGGGAATGATCCGGCAGCTTCCGATCTTTTGAGGAAAGACAAAATGGATTTTACCCCCCCGTCGTTTTTTATCGTTCATGGCCGCTTTTGCCACTGCGGAAGGGGTAAAAGCGCATTCCCAGGGAAGGCCGTTGTTTTCCAGCGCCCGCCGGATCTGCCGGGCTATGCCCTTTTCCGCGATTTCAGCCCGCTCGGCCGCCCGGGCGATCAGATACAGGCCAATGGCCACCGCCCTTCCGTGGCTGATCTGATACCGGCTTTCCTTTTCGATTCCATGGCCCAGAGTGTGCCCCAGGTTCAAAAACTGCCGTATCCCCGTATCAAACTCATCCTTGGCGACAATATCCCGTTTCATGGCAATACAGGTTTCGATCATTTCCTCCAGCGCCTGCATGTCGCAGGTCTTCGGATCCCGGAAATCTCCCCCCGCCAGCTTGTCAAACAGCTCCGGATCGCCCAGAACGCCGTATTTGAGCATTTCCGAAATCCCGTTTTGAAATTCCTCCTCAGAAAGGCTCTGGAAAACATCCGGATCGCAAATGACCATGGCCGGCTGATGAAAGGCCCCCGCAAGGTTTTTTCCCCCTTTCAGGTCAATTCCGGTCTTGCCTCCCACCGATGAATCCACTGCGGCAAGAAGGGTGGTGGGGATTTGTACAAAGGGTACGCCCCTGAGATAAACCGCCGCCGCAAAGCCCGCCAGATCCCCGGTCACGCCGCCCCCAAGCGCCAGGATCATATCGGAGCGGCTAAACTGCTGCTCCGCCAGAAACTCCAGGATCTCCCCCAGAATCGTCAGGTTCTTGGAGGCTTCCCCGTGGGGAAAGGTAAAGCGGGCTACGGAAAAGCCCTCATACATCAATGAAGCATGGACGATATTGCCATACAGGCTGTCTACCCGGTCATCGGCGATAATGGCCACCCGGCAGGGATCCGCAAGCTCTTCAAGAAGCCTGCCGCATTGCCTGATAAGGCCTTTGCCGATCAGTACCTGATATTGGCTTGACGCCGTTACCGTTACAGTTCTCATTTTTCCTTTTCTGTCCTTTCCTTGCCTGCCTCCTGTGGCAGGCTATTTTCATCGCCCTCTTAGGCGTTTTATTCAAAGCTTTTATCCTCGTCTACCGCGAGCCGTTTTTCCTTGCCTTCCTTTAAAAGGGTTTTAAGCCGCTCCTTATCCTGATCCCGGATCGCCCTGCTGTAGGCGGAAAGCCTTTCGATCAGAGAATCGATCTCATCAGCCAGATGGATCCGGTTATCCAGAAACAGCTCCGTCCACATGGTCTCATTCAGCTTTGCCACCCGGGTCATGTCCTGAAAGCTTCCGGCGGAAAAGCCCCGGAAATGGGGAGAAAGCTCGCTTTTGATATAGGCGCTGGAAACCACATGGGCCAGCTGGGAGGTATAGGCGATCATCTTGTCATGCTCATCCGGCGTGGTCAGCTGCATGCTGGCAAAGCCCAGGCTCTTGAAAAAAAAGCACAGCTGATTCAAAAGGGTCAGATCCGTCCCCTCATAGGGGGTAAGGATCATGGTGGCCTTGTCGAAGATGGCTTCGCTGGAATAGGTAAAGCCTGATTTTTCGATGCCCGCCATAGGATGGCCCCCTACAAAGGTAAAATCATGGGTTCGCGCGATTTCCCTGACCGCCTCGCAGACCACCGACTTGACTCCGCAGCAGTCCACCACGATGGTTCCCTTCCGGAACCTCCCGGCGTTTTGGGCGATATAATCCACCGTATCCTGAGGATACAGGGCGATGATCACCATATCGCAGGAAGAGGGATCCCCCTCTTCCAAAAGCCCGTCCACCGCTTCCACCAGCTTGGCGCTGTAGCCGATGGATTCTTTTTTATCCCATCCAAAAACCTGGTGCTCCGTTCTGTGCTTGATAGCCTTGGCCATGGAGCCGCCGATCAAACCAAGGCCGATCACTCCGATCTTCATTTTTCTTCCATCCTCTCTTATCTCTTTTTGTGTTCCTTCTTTTCCCTTAAAACCTTTTACTGCCCTTTCTTTTTCCGTTCAAAGGGCCAAAGAAGGCTACCGGCAAGCAAAGGGCCTTACGGCAAACACCCCTTTTGCCAGCTGATCAAAGGCTTCCGGGGTCAGGGACTGAGGCCCGTCGCAAAGAGCGTGAGCCGGGTCGTTGTGTACCTCCACCATGATGCCGTCGGCTCCCGCCACGGTAGCCGCCAAAGCCATGGGCTTTACCAGGTAGGAATAGCCTGTGGCATGGCTGGGATCCACCACGATAGGCAGATGGGTCAGCCTTCTGAGCACCGGCACCGCGGAAAGATCCAGGGTATTTCTGGTATAGGTTTCAAAGGTTCGGATCCCCCTTTCGCAGAGGATGACGTTTTCGTTTCCTCCCGCCATGATGTATTCGGCGCTCATCAGAAGCTCCTGAAGGGTATTGGCCAGTCCCCGTTTAAGCAAAATGGGCTTTCTTGTCATTCCCAGTTCTTTGAGAAGATCAAAATTCTGCATGTTTCTTGCGCCTACCTGGATCACGTCCACATCCTCAAACAACGGCAGATGGGAAATATTCATGATCTCGGAAACAATGGGAAGCCCCGTATTGCGTTTTGCTTCAAGAAGAAGCTGGATGCCTTCCGCCTTCAGGCCCTGGAAAGAGTAAGGGGAGGTCCTCGGCTTGAAAGCCCCTCCTCTGAGAAGCCCCGCCCCGGATTTTTTTACGCACTCCGCCACGTAGCAGATCTGTTCCTCGGTTTCCACAGAGCAGGGTCCGGCGATGATCTGGAAGTTTCCTCCACCGATCTTGACCCCCGCCACATCCACTATCGTATCATCCTGATGGAATTTCCGGTTGGCGTTTTTAAAGGGCTCCTGGATCCTCTGGACATTTTCCACAATATCCAGAGACTGGATCAAGTCCATATCCACGTTTGACGTGTCCCCGATCAGTCCGATGATCGTATGGGTCATACCCACGGACATATGGGTCTCGATTCCCAGGCTTTGAAGCCACTGCTTCAGGTTTTCCACCTGCTCCTTGTCCGCGTTTGGTTTTAAAATCACTACCATTTTCATTTACCTCCTTGCCGGCAGGAAGGCCCTGCCAAAAACACGCGATTTTTCACTTTAGAAAAAGCCATGAAAAAAGTCCCGCAATGAATTTCACTGCGGGACCCTTGATCCTAAAGAAACCTTTCCAACAAAACGAACCGTTTTCAGCAGTAAAATTCATTGTGAATTTTGGAAAAACGGCTAAAGTAAAAGTATGTGATTGTAACGACACTTCTATGACACATCGTTTTGCTCCCGGTTCAAATTTTTAAATATTTTATCACAGAAAAAAGCTCTTGTAAACCTGTTTTTTTGATTTTATAAGGAAGGCCCAAGGGAAGGCCTTCCCCTGGGTCTGTACTGCTCTAAGGCAAAATAACAAAGCCCTTTGTCAGCTGCTCAGCCTTCCTGCTCCTTTTGCTTGGGCAGATTCACCGTAAAGACAGTCCCCTCCTGTTCGCTGCTGGAAAGCGCCACCGTACCGCCGTAGCGTTCCACCACATGCTTGACGATAGCAAGGCCCAGTCCCGTTCCGCCCACGGCCTTGGACCTTCCCTGATCCAGCCTGTAAAAGCGCTCGAAGATCCTGGCCTGTTTTTCCTCCGGAATCCCCTCGCCTTCGTTGAACACCCGGAGGACAGCCCGGTCTCCCTTGTTTTGCAGGGTGATTTCCACCCTGCCACCTTTTTTATTGTATTTGACTGCGTTGGAAATCAGGTTGGAGGCCAGGGAATACAAATCCTTTCTGTCCGACCTGATCAGGCAGGGATCCAGCCTGGAAGAAATTCGCACATCCTCGGAAGCGCAAAGGGGCTGGACCTCATCGACGCATTCCTTTATGACGGAGGCAAAATCCACCTCTGTCAGATTCTCTGCGATGTCTCCGCTTTCCATCCGGCTGATCATGATAATATCGTTGATCAGACCGTTCATCCGCTCTGTTTCCATGGCGATGCGGCGGATAAACTCCTGCTTCTGGGAAGGCTCCAGCTCAATGTCCGAGCTGAGCATTTCCGCAAAGCCTTTAATGGAGGTAATGGGGGTTTTCAGTTCATGGCTGGCGTTGCTGAAAAACTCCCGCCTCAGCTTGACCGAATTACGGCTGTCGGTAACATCGGTGAGAATGATGATCACGCCGCCGTCGGCGCTTTTTTCCTCATGCAGCTGCAAAAGCCCTCTGTCCTGCTCTCCGGGAGCCCTTTCTTTTTCCGGCTTTGCCTGCCCCTCTTCCCTTTCTTCCTCTTTCCCCACAAGATAAATGTTCGCTTCCAGGATCCTGCCCTCCGAATGGCAGTCAAAGGTCACCACCTTTCCGGTTTTCATGGCCTTTTCCACGCTGGAGATAAAATCCATATCCCTTGTCGCTCTGAGAAAGCTCCGGCCGATCACATTTTTTTCGCAGCCGAAAAACTGACAGGCGCTGTGATTGATAATCAGCACGGTCTCTCCCTGATCCAGCAGCACGAAGCCCTCGTTCATATTATCCAGAATATAGCGGATCTTATCCCTCTCCTCATGAAGGCGCCCGATATTGGCCCTGACATTTTCCGACAGACGGTTGATACACTGGGCCATATCCTGAAGCGCATCATAGGGGTATGTCTCCGGTTTCAGAACCGCCGAGCCATCCTTCACATCCACCAGGCTCTGGCTCAAATCCACGATCGGCCTTGATACGCTTTTGGCAAACCGGTTGGCAAGCACCACCGCCGCCAGAAGAGCCACGCAGACGGAGCCGAAAATCGCCGGCAGGAAGGAAATCAAATCCGAGATCAGGCCCTGGTATTCTCCCGCCACCCGAAGGTAATATCCATTTTCCGTCTGAATGGCCGCATAGATCATCTTGTAGCCCAGGGTATCGCTTTCCCGGATCATGGTGCCTACCCTGTCATAGCCCGCTTCTCTGATCTCCGCCCGGTCGCCGTGGTTTTCCATGGTCGTGGAATCGATCTCCGAATCCCCTACCACTTCCCCCTCAGGGGAAATCAGCGTCACCCGGTGACCCTCCGCCGACCGTGAAAGATCCATGGCAAGGGTTTCATAAAAGTCCTGATCAAGGGGCGCCTGCCGGTCCTGCTGCTGCTGTACGGCCCGCTCAAAGCCCTCCTCCAGAGACGTTGCCAGCACCTTCATATCGTTTTCCGTAATACCGGTAATTTTAGCGTCAAAAATCAGGGCGCTGGTAATGGCGCAGATCAGAATGCCCACACACAGCACCGCCACATATCCTTTTAAAACTGCTCTTTTCATATCCCGTTCTTCTTCCTAAGATTCTTTTTCTTCCCCGCCGGTAAAGCGATAGCCTACGCCCCGAACGGTTTTGATATATGTCCTGTCCCCGCCCAGCTCCTTAAGCTTATGGCGCAGGGTCCCCACGTGAATATCCAAGGTCCTTGTCTCTCCGCAAAAATCGATGCCCCAGATCTTTTCCAGAAGTTCTTCCCTGCTGACCGCTCTGTTTCGATTCTCCATCAGCATCCGCAGCAGTTCGAATTCTTTAAAGGTCAGATCGGCGCTTTTTCCGCAGACGAAAGCCTCTCTGGTGTCTTTGTTGATTTTGATATCTCCGCCTTCCACAATCCCCTGGCTCTGCCCGCCTGCTTCCCCGCTTCTCCGCAAAAGGGCCCGGACTCTGGCACATAGCTCCAAAACGCTGAAGGGCTTTGTCATATAATCATCCGCCCCGGAATCCAGCCCCGTGATCTTATCGGTCTCGGTGCTTTTTGCGGTAAGCATCATAACCGGAATGCGGGAGAGCTGAGGGCTTTGCCTCATCAGCTTCAAAATGGAGATTCCGTCGATCCCCTCCAGCATAATATCCAAAATCGCCAGATCGGGCTTTTGCTGCTCCATGCGCTTGAGCATAGAGGCCCCGTCAAAAAAACCTTCCACCTCATAGCCCTGGGAATGAAGCGCCGCTTCCAGAAGCATCCGGATACTGTCGTCATCCTCTACCACAAAAATTCGTTCTGTCATCATATTTAACAATCCTTTATTTATACGATACGTTCATTTTTATGCATGCCGGTCTTATAAAACTGCACCCATTCACAGATATTTACCGCGTGATCTCCGATCCTTTCCAGATACTTGATGATCATCAGGTAATCGATGAAATCTCCGGAGCGTTCAGGCTCGGTGCGGATTTTATCGATCAGGATGGTCTTGATGGAATCGAAATAATCATCCACGATATCATCGGCGTCGATGGTTTTTTTCGCAAGCTCAAGATCCTCGTCCACATAGGCCTTGATGCTGTCGGAGACCATAGACCTTCCCGCCTCGGCCATTTTCGTGATATCCTCCAGAAGCTCTCCTGTAGGGCTGTTTTCACAGGACATGCAGATTTCCGCAATATCCGAGGAGGCGTCTCCGATCCTTTCAATGTCCGTGATCATTTTGATGGCCGTGCTGATCTTCCTTAAATCGCTGGCGACAGGCTGCTGCTTCAAAAGAAGCCTGAGGCAGCGATGCTCGATCTTTTTTTCCATGTCGTCGATCAGGTCGTCTCCCTTGAACACGGTCTCCGCCATCTGACGGTTGCCCGTATTGATGGCCATAATGGTTTTGTCGATGGATTCCGTAGCCATCGCGCCCATGGTGATCAGGGCTGCGGAAAGCTCTTCCAGCTCCACATCAAACATTTGCCTTGCGTACATGTTCCAACCTCCTTTTCCTTTCATCATCCGAATCTTCCTGTGATATAATCCTCCGTCCGCTTGTCCCTGGGCATGGAGAAAATTTCCTCGGTAGGGCCATATTCCACCAGCTCGCCCAGAAGGAAAAAAGCGGTCTTGTCTGAAATTCTGGCGGCCTGCTGCATATTGTGGGTCACGATCACAACCGTGTAGTTTTTTCTCAGCTCGCTCATCAGCTCTTCGATTTTCATGGTGCTGTTAGGATCCAGGGCGGAGGTGGGTTCATCCATGAGGATGACCTTTGGCTCCACGCTCAGAGATCTGGCAATACAAAGACGCTGCTGCTGTCCTCCGGAAAG
>CALWZU010000034.1 GCA_944386095.1 uncultured Clostridia bacterium
AGACCACTGCCGATACCATATAACCCGTCCTGATATCCGGGAACGGGCGCAGCAGCTTTTCACCGCAATAGCTGAATACCAGCCCGGCGGCACTCCCCAGCTGTGAGGAGGCGGCCGTAAGCGCCACATTATCGGCAGAATTTCTGGAAATCGGGCCCACCAGTGAACGGTAGCCTACCCACATCAGATTATATCCGATATACGCCAGGAAGTAAAAAATAACAAATACAGCAATATTCCCGGCCGGCGGCAACTGAAAATCACAGAAAAAAATCACAAAGCCGACAGCGCATAAAACGGCGCCCACTATCATCCACGGCCGGTATGCCCCGCCGGGGAGCCGGAGCCTGTCAACCAGGATCCCGGCCCCCACCATGCTGATCCCTTCAAACCACTGCAAAACGGTATAGATCACCGCCGCCGTCGCCGTAGGGATACGAAGGACATCCGTCATATAATACATCAGATAGTAAGCGATAAAAAACAGGAAAAATGTAAACCCGAATTCTCCGGCTCCATACCCGTAAAGGAACTTTTTGCTGTAACCGGATCCTCTCATATGTTACTCCGTCTTTTTCGCCTTCTTGGCACGATACTCATCGAGCTCCTTCTCATTTACCCTGTAGAATACAAAGCATACGCAGGCCAGGGCACAGACGATGATAGGGCCGACCACCATCAGGTTCATAATGCTGTTTAAAATACCTTCTGTCATTTCCATTCCCGTTTTATAGCCGACTGCCGCCAGGCCGAAAGAGGAAATCATGGTAGAAATAACAGCCGCAAGGCGGATAGTGGTGCCTGCAATCGACTGCGTGAACGCGCGGGCAGAGCCCTCGCCCCGCATTTCCTGATAGTCTGCCAGGTCATTGGCAAAGGCGGGAAGCAGAACACCGGCAAAGGTGCCGAAAAATCCGATCAGCGCATAGACAATCAGGAACCCAGCCGCGTTGGCACCCACCAGGCGCATTACCAGATAGAGAGCCGCACAGATTGCCGTGCTGACAATGTACACCGTCTTTTTGCTCTTAAGCAGAGAGAATACCGGCTTAACGGCCAGTGCTCCCAAAAAGGCCGTAACGGAATATACGGTCACGGCATACCCCATAACCGCGGGATTATCCAGGACATAGGTCGTAAAATAGCTGAGCAATGCCATAAAGAAGCCGGACTGGGCAGTTCCCAATGTCATCGCGATAAAATAGGGGATCATCGGCCCTTTAAGGGATTTTAACATCGTCATCACACCGACCTTTTCCGCCTTTTTTGCGGCGGTGGCCTCTGCCGTGTTCTTCTGCGCCGTCATGGGCTTATCATACTTTTTTGTAATCGCCAGCATAACGATGGAGCCGATACAAATCAGTACGCAGTAGGTAAGCATGGTCAGCCCGTATTCCTGGCCTGAAAAAGCCCAGAAGCCAAGCACCGCCGCATTGATCAGCCCATAGATGATGCCGCCCAGAGAGGAACCGGCCTGGGCTGAACCGGCCAGCGCCACTGCGTCATCCGATGTTTTGGACATAGGGCCCACGACTGCACGGCTTGCCGTCCACATGGCATTGTAGCCGAAGGACTGGAGGATATAGGCAACCAGAAATACAGGAACGCCAACAGCCGCAGGAAGGTTCAGGTTTGTAAACATCAGGGTCGCGAAAATCGTCGTCAGCACCGCGCCGATCGCGATCCAGGAACGGTATTTACCCATTCTGAGACATGTAGCGTCAATAATGGTCCCCGCAAAGATCATCGTCAGCACCTTGATCCACTGCGTCGCCGAATAAATGACAGCCGCCACATAAGGGTTGAAGCCCAATACGTCTGTCAGGAAAAACAGCAGGAAATACGCCTGCAGCATCAAATAGAAAGAATAGGAAAACAGGCCGCCAAAACCGTATCCATATCTTTCATACCATTTTAACGTCATTTTAGACTCTTTCATTTGTAGACCTCCTTACTATTGGCGAACCAGCGAAGCGATCAGACCCATGACCATCGCTTCTCTTTTCTCAGTCTCCTCCTCGGGGATTGGGAGCCTGAGCCTTGCCGCCAGCTCTTTAAGCCCTTCGGGGTATTTTGTCAAATCCACCTTTTTATCCTGCTCCGACATCTTCTCCCCTCCTTTTATACACGATACTCACGCACAAAATCACAGACCGCCTTTACGTTTTCCGGATTTGCGTCATTCTTAAAGGATACCATCTTATCCTGGCAGAGAATAAAGCCGCCGTCCTTGCCCAGCTCGTCACATAACAGCTTTGCCCTGTCAAGACACTGCTTCTTTGTCCCCTGTCCCAGCAGGTTGACTGGCATACCTCCCATGATCGCGCAATTAGGAAGCGCCTTGCGGATTTCGAACACATCGTCCTGTTCGGGATGGATCGTAATGATCCCCTTCGGATAATCCTTAAGATAATCCCAGAACCGCTTGCTGCTTCCTTCCATAAATAAGCGGACCGTTTTCTTTTTCTCTGCCAGCGTGTCTAAAACAGCCTTCAGATCCGGCCATAAAAACCGCTCAAACTGCTTTACATTCAGGATCGTATGGCAGAGCAGCGTGATATCATAGTCAAAGCAGTAATTCATATCGGGGCCCTCCTGCGCGTTTTTAAGCGTTTCCAGGCCCGGATCAAAATACAGCTTATTCAACGCTCTGATCGCTTCCTCCACCTTTTCCGGCTGCTTCCTCATATCGATGGAAAGACCCTTGATCCCGCGGATCGAATTAAACAGGAAATCCAGGCCCGGATAGGTAAAGCCGTTGGGAGCCGTAAACGCGGGCATCCCGTACTCCTCCTGCATGATGCGGGTGATATTCATGTGATATTTGATGAACTCCGACTGCTCATCTATGGCCCTCTGCACATCCTCCACCGTCACTGTCTTATCCGCCCAGCAGGGGTATTTCTTTGCCATCCCTTTTTCGTAAAAGAATTTCATCGGATCCGCGATCAGCTCGTCAAGCTCGTCTGCCTCGCAAATCGCCGTATCCTTATAGTTGATAGTACCCGCCTCGTCATTCACCTGATATGTGCTTCCGCCCATTGCCTGAGGGATACGGATGGCATTTCTCCCGCCATACTCGAAAATCGCGTCGAATCCGTACTTTTCCTGATGGCGGCGCACTACCTTTTCCATAATGGAATAATCGTTCATTGCTTCGCTCAGCTTATAACCGGCATCAAGGATCTTCCAGGTAACAAAAAAAGAAACGTGCGGGATCCTGTCCGGTTTTTTCTGCATCATAGAGGCGTCCCGGATCAGCTGTGTCCTGTAGCTTTTTAACTCCTGATTCGTCATGTCCCTCTCCTTTCGTAAGTTTCAAAGCTTTCCGTACCAACAGCTCAGTTTTCCCCCCCTCCTTTCCCATAACATTCGACATTTTATATAATTTGTTCAACAGAAAGTCTCTTTTATAGTATAAATAAAACAATAACCTTTGTCAATTCATTAGTTTTTGATTAATTTTTGACAAATTTTTTATTAAGTCAACACCTCCCTTCCCCCTTTCCCTCTGCCGTGCTATACTAAATCCATGACAGACGAAGGGGGGATTTTTTGTCTTATCATCTTGCCATTGACATCGGCGCCTCCTCGGGCCGCCATATCCTGGGCTCCGTACAGGAGGGAAGGCTGGTTTTAGAGGAGGTTTACCGCTTTGAAAACGGCCCCGTAAAAAAGAACGGCGTCCTGGCCTGGGATCTTGAGGCCCTCACGGAAGAAGTGATCGCCGGGCTT
>CALWZU010000035.1 GCA_944386095.1 uncultured Clostridia bacterium
TACGAGGTGTTAAGGCTAATGAAAATCGGCGGACTGACCTTTGAAAATCCCTTTGTGCTGGCGCCTATGGCGGGCATTACAGACAGCCCCTTCCGGCGGCTTTGCAGGCGGATGGGCTGCGCTTTGACCTATTCGGAAATGATCAGCGCCAAGGCTCTTCAGTATGGAGATAAAAATACAAAAAAGCTTTTGCGGGCCACAGAGGAGGAGCTTCCTCTGGCTTATCAGATCTTCGGCTCGGATCCCGACGCCATCGCTTTCGCAGCCCGGGCCCTGGGGCCGGAAAAAAACTGTCTGCTGGATATCAATATGGGCTGCCCCGTTCCCAAGGTGGTGAAAAACGGAGAAGGCTCCGCCCTTTTGAAACGGCTGGATCTGGCGGCAGAGCTGATCGAAAGGGCCGTGAAGGAAGCGGGAAAGCCGGTGAGCGTAAAAATCCGCATCGGCTTTGAAAAGGATCATAACAATGCGGTGGAAACGGCCAGGATGGCCGAGGCGGCAGGCGCCTCCTGCGTGGCGGTCCACGGCCGGAGCAGAGAACAGTATTACAGCGGGAAAGCGGACTGGGAAACGATCCGCCGGGTGAAGGAAGCGGTGAACATTCCGGTTATGGGAAACGGAGATGTTTGGAGCGCCCGGGACGGAATCCGGATGCTGGAGGAAACCGGCGTGGATTTTGTGATGGTAGGCCGGGGCGCTTTGGGAAACCCGTGGATTTTCAGGGAATTAAAGGCTCTTTGGGAGGCGGGAGGAAAGGATCTGACAGCCATTCCTCCAAGGCCCTCTCTTTCCCAGGTGGTGGAGACGATGCGCTGGCAGCTTGAGCAGATGGAAAAGGATAAAGGAGAGTATGCGGCGGTCCGGGAGATGCGAAAGCATGTGGGATGGTACATCAAGGGCTTTCCGGGAGCGGCAGGGATCCGTCAAAAGGTCAATACCATCGGAAATATCGATGATTTGTACAGATTCTTGACAATTATAACGTGCTAATTTATAATGACTTGCATATGAATGAACCAAAAGGAGCAAAAAAATGGCGGAAGAATTAATTTTAACCAGAGAGGGTTATCAGAAGATTGAACAGGAGCATGAGCTGCTGGTATCGGTCCGCAGAAAAGAAGTCGCCGAAAGGATCAAGGAAGCGATTTCCTACGGTGATATTTCAGAAAACTCCGAGTTTGATTCTGCCAAGAACGAGCAGGCGGAGCTGGAGGAGAGGATCATCAAGCTGGAAAACATGCTCAGAAATGCCACGATCGTGGATGATGAGGATATTTCCCTGGAAGTGGTCAATGTCGGCCTTGTGATCAAGGTAAAGGATATGGAGGATGGAGAAATTCTGGACTTTACCATCGTGGGATCCTCTGAGATCGACCCCCAGAATTTTAAGATTTCCAATGAGTCTCCTATCGGAAGAGCTTTGATGGGACGCCGGGTAGGAGATCTGGTAGAGGTACCTATTCCGGATGGCGCGGTTATCAAATATGAGATCCTGGAAATCAACAAAAAGTAGTTTTCCCCGCAAAAGAGGTTTTTTTTCCGGCAAGAAGTAAGAATAAAACAAGTGAGGGTGTTTAAGATGAGCGAAGAAAAAAACGTACGTGAGGAACAAAGTCTGTCAGAGGTGTTGAGAATCCGAAGAGAAAAGCTGGCCCGGCTTCAGGAAATGGGCAGGAATCCCTTTGAGGTAGAAAAGTTCGATGTAAGCGCCTACAGCGAAGAGATCAGGGAAAAATTCGATGAATACGAAGGAAAAGAAGTAGCCATCGCCGGAAGGATCATGGCCAAGCGGCAGATGGGCAAGGCTTGTTTTGTGGATATTCAGGACAAGGACGGAAGGATCCAGGCCTATGTCAGGAAGGACGACATCGGCGATGAGGAATATAAAATTTTTGTCACCTATGATATCGGCGATATCGTGGGTATTCAGGGCGAGGTATTCAGGACCAAGCACGGGGAGGTTTCCGTCAAGGCTCACAGCGTTCTTTTGATGAGCAAATCCCTTCAGGTGCTGCCGGAAAAATTCCACGGCCTGAAGGATACGGAAATCCGCTACAGACAGAGATATGTGGATCTGATCGTCAATCCGGAGGTAAAAAAGACCTTCCTTCTCAGAACGAAAATCGTAAAAGCCATCAAGGATTTTATGGATTCCAGGGATTTTATCGAGGTGGACACGCCGATTCTGAGCACCATCGCAGGGGGCGCTACCGCAAGGCCCTTTATCACCCATCATAACACCCTGGATATCGACATGTATATGAGGATCGCCAACGAGCTGTATTTAAAGCGGCTGATCGTAGGCGGCTTTGACCGGGTTTATGAAATGGGCCACATGTTCAGAAACGAGGGCATGGATCCCCGGCATAATCCGGAATATACGGCGATCGAAATGTATCAGGCCTATGCGGACTACAACGATATGATGGAGCTGACGGAAAGCCTGATTTCCACCGTTTGCCAGCAGGTACACGGCACCATGAAAATCACCTATCAGGGAACGGAGATCGACTTTACCCCTCCCTGGAGAAGAGTGACCATGGTAGAGCTTGTAAAGGAATACTCCGGAGTGGATTTCGACCAGATCCAGACGGACGAGGAAGCCAGAGCGGTCGCCAAGGAAAGAGGCATCGAGGATGCGGACAAGCTTAACAGAGGCACGGCCATCGCCGCTTTCTTTGAAGAATACTGCGAAGACCATCTGGTACAGCCTACCTTTGTAACCCAGCATCCTGTTGAGATTTCTCCTCTTTCCAAGAGAAATCCAAAGGATCCCAGAATGACCAACCGTTTTGAAGCCTTTGCCAATAAATGGGAAATCGCCAACGCTTTCTCTGAACTCAACGACCCCATCGATCAGCGTCAGCGCTTTGAGGATCAGCTGGCCCAGAGGGAAGCGGGGGACGATGAAGCCCATATGATGGACGAGGATTTTGTCAACGCCCTGGAGGTGGGGCTTCCTCCCACAGGGGGCCTTGGGGTAGGCGTAGACCGGGTCATCATGCTTTTGACCGACGCGCCCTCCATCCGGGATATTATCCTCTTCCCCACCATGAAGCCGCTGGACAGGCCGGAGGGCGGCAAGGCCGGAGAAGCAGCCCAGGCTTCACAGACAGCCGGTTTTGCCCAGCCAGAGCAGAGCCTGTCCTCTCCTGTGGATCTTTCCAAGGTGAAAATCGAGCCGCTGTTTGAGGAATTTGTGGATTTTGACACCTTCAGCAAAGCCGATTTCAGGGGGGTAAAGGTAAAGGCCTGCGAAGAGGTGAAAAAGAGCAAGAAGCTGCTGAAATTCGTGCTGGATG
>CALWZU010000036.1 GCA_944386095.1 uncultured Clostridia bacterium
CAGCTGCTGCGGCAGGTTATGAATTCTCATCACGAGCATCACAAACATCATGAGAATGAGCATCATGAACAGGAACACGAGCATCATGAACATGGACACGAGCATGAGCATGAACATGAGCATCATCACCATCACGGGCACACCCATGAACAGGCCCGCGAATCCCATCCCGACGGATGCACCTGCGGCTGCGGACACGATCACCACCACAGCCACCATCATGCCGACGAGGTCTTTGAAAGCTGGGGAGAAGAAACCATTCATGCCTTCGATCCCCTTGCGCTGGCAGCCCTTTTGGAAAAGCTGGATGATCAGGACCGCTTCGGAATGGTTCTCCGGGCAAAAGGAATCCTTGCGGATCGTCAGGGAGGCTGGCTGGAATTCGACATGGTGCCCGGAGAGGTGCAAATCCGAAAGGGTCACCCCGACTATACCGGAAGGCTTTGCGTCATCGGCTCCGGCCTTCACCGCGACGAGCTGAGACAGGCCTTCTACAGCTGCTGAGAGGTGATGCTTCATGGAAATCCCCGTTTACGTTTTCACCGGGCTTTTGGACAGCGGCAAAACCACCTTCCTGCAGGAGGTATGCAAAGAGCCCGACTTTCTTGAGGCGGGCACCACTATCCTGATCCAGTGCGAGGAAGGCGAAACCGCTTATGAGGAAGGGTTTCTGAACAAACATAACATTTTCAAAATCGATCTGGAAAACAAGGAGGATTTGAACCAGCTTTTATGGAAGCGCTGCGAAAGGCTCTTTGCTCCCGCTCAAATTCTCATCGAATACAACGGCATGTGGGAGATGGAGGCTCTTTTTCAAAGTGAAATGCCCCAGGACTGGTATTTGGGCGGCATTTATTCTACGGTTGACGCCACCACCGCCGAACTGTATCTGACCAACATGCGGAAAACCTTCGTAGAGCCCCTTCGTTATTCCAACCTGATCATGTTCAACCGGTGTCCGGAGGATTTCGACAGGCTGAAATTCCGCAGGAACCTGAAAGCGCTGAATCCCCAGGTGGACATCGCCTTTGAACGGCCCGACGGCACTCTGTTTCAAAACGATATGGAAACGCTGCCCTTTGATTATACCCAAAGCGTTATCTCTTTGGAGGATATGGACTACGGCCTTTGGTATCTGGATGCCATGGAGCATCCGGAGCGCTATGAAAAAAAGGAAATCTCCTTTACCGCCAGATTCTGCGCCAGCGCAAAGCCCGGGCAGCATTACTTTATCCCCGGCCGGCACATCATGACCTGCTGTGAGGATGACATTCAGTTTCTGGGCTATGTATGCTACTATGAAGGAGAGCTTCCCTATCAGCACGGAGACTGGATCCGGGTAAAAGTCCTGTTTGATTACCGCTACTGCTCCATTTACGGAGAAGAAGGGCCGGTCTTTCTTCTCCGGGATATCCATCCCAGCCAGCCTCCGGCCCAGGAACTTGTTACCTTTTCGTAAAATATCCAAAAACAAAACGCTTCGATCCACCAGGACGACAGGGCGCCTTCCTTGCCGGGACAAAGCGGCAGATAGGCCGCCGGCGGGACGCCCAGGGGATCGGAGCGTTTTTCTTTTTCTAAACGGAATTATTCCATATACGCCAGAAATGCCTTATAGCCTTTATACGCCTCATATACATCCGCCTTGCTGGCGATTTCCCAGGGGGCGTGCATATTCAGAAGGGCCACGCCGCTGTCGATGACCCGCATACCGTACTGAGCCGGAATATAAGCGATGGTACCGCCGCCGCCCAGATCCACCCGGCCAAGCTCCGCCGTCTGAAATACCACATTTCCTTTTTCCATGACCCTGCGGACAGCCGCCATGTATTCGGCGCTGGCGTCATTGGAGCCGGATTTGCCTCTTGCCCCCGTATATTTATTAAAAACCAGGCCGCAGCCCAGAAAGGCCGCATTCTTTTTTTCAAAAGCCGAGGCATAGCCCGGATCAAAGGCCGCGCTTACATCGGAGGAAAGCATACAGGAGGCCGCCAAAGCCCTTCTCAGATTCAGCTCCGTGTATTCTCCCGCCAAATTCATGATTTCCGCCACGGTGTTTTCAAAGAAATGGGAATGCATACCGGTAGCGCCCACGCTGCCGATCTCCTCCTTGTCAACCAGGATGCACAATCCGGTTTTTTCCGGATTTTCCAGCTCCAGGATCGCTCTCAGGGAGGTATAGGCGCAGACCCTGTCATCATGGCCATAGGCCAGGATCATGCTTCGGTCAAGGCCGCAGTCCCGGGCAGGTCCCTGGGGAACGATCTCCAGCTCCGCTGAAAGAAAATCCTCCTCGCTGATGTCATAGTGCTGCCTCAACAGGGCAAGGACATGGTTTTTTACCCCCTCCTTTGGCGCCCTTCTTTTCTTTTCATCCTCTGCCTGCTCTTTCTGGGGTTTTTCATCCTCCGGTTTTTCCTCATCCTCTGCCAGGGGACGGTTTCCCACGATCACATCCAGATTTTCTCCCGTGATCACCAGCCGGGCCTTCTTTTCCAGCTGTTCAGCCGATAAATGCACCAAAAGATCTGAAATACAAAAAACCGGATCTCCCTGCTTGTCCCCGATATTGATTTCCACCACCGACCCGTCCTTTTTTGCGACCACGCCATGCATGGCAAGGGGAATGGTCACCCATTGGTATTTTTTGATTCCTCCGTAATAATGGGTGTCCAGCAGGGCGATGCCTCCATCCTCATATAGCGGATTCTGCTTCAAATCCAGCCTGGGAGAATCGATATGGGCTCCCAGGATGTTCATTCCTTCCTTTATGGGCTTTCTGCCTATCACCGCCAGCAAAACAGCCTTATTCATAAAGCTGGCATAGACCTTGTCTCCGGGCCGCAGGCCTTCCCCTTTTTCGATTTTCTCCCACAGGCTGACAAAGCCCTTCTCACCGGCGGCCTCTTCCACCAGCTTCACGCATTCCCGCTCGGTTTTTCCCTTTGACAAAAAATCCTTATAGTCCTCTGACAGGGCCTCCACCTGTTCCAGCTGCTCCTGTTCATAACCCATCCAGGCATTTTCATGTTCCATGTTCCTTCATCCTTTCCTTGCCAGTCTTTTCCGTAGGTTCCGTTATTTTAAACCTTTTTATTCCCTCTTCCTTGAGGTTTATTTTTTATGCGCTTCATAAAAAGCATCGTAATCCTTGAGCATTTCCTTCAAAAGCCGGGGCGTGTCCAGCTGGTAGGGGCATTTTGCCTTACAGCTGCCGCAATCCAGGCAGTTTTCGATCCGGTGCATTTTTTCATACTCCTGGGCTTCCAAAAAGGGCTGATACGGCGCCCGCCTCAGTAGCATGTTCATCCGCGCCGCATTTTTGATGTCGATTCCCACAGGACAGGGCATACAATAGCCGCAGCCTCTGCAAAAGGCTCCGGTAAGCTCCGCTCTGTCCTTTAAAATAGCCTTTTGGGTTTCTCCGTCAACCGGCAGGTCCTCTTTTTGCGCCTGGAGCCACTGATCCAGCTGTTGCATGGTCTGAATGCCCCAGATGGGCAAGACCCAGGGATGCTGGCGCATAAAGCCGTGGCAGGCCCGGACATTTGTTAAAAGGCCTCCCGCCAGGCCTTTCATGGCGATAAAGCCCATATCCGCCTTTCTGCATTCCTGGGCCAGCTTCATTTCCTGTTCGGAGGCCAGATAGCTGAAGGGAAACTGAAGAGTTTCAAACAGGCCGCTTTCTACAGCCTGCTGCGCCACCGGCAAAAGATGATTGGTAATGCCGATATGAAGGATATAGCCTTCTTTTTTTGCCTCAAGAGCCGCCGCAAAGGCTCCGTCAGGATCCTCCGGATCCGGCAGCACAGAAGGATTATGAAACTGAAACAGATCGATATAGTCGGTTTTCAGCAGCCGAAGGCTGTTTTCCATATGGGCCCGAACGGTTTTCTTGTCGGAGCCTCCGCTTTTGGTAGCGATGATGATGTCTTTTCGCACAGGGGAAAGAGCCGCTCCGATTTTTTCTTCACTGTTGGTGTACATATTTGCCGTATCGAAGAAATTGATTCCTCCTTCATAAGCCCTTCTTAAAATCCTGACCGCTTCCTCCTTAGAAATTCTCTGAATGGGCAAAGCGCCAAAGCCGATTTGGGAAGCCATCAGACCGGATCTGCCAAGTCTCATTTTTTCCATTTTTTCCACCTCTCTTACCCTTTTTCCGATTCCTTCTCTACCGTATG
>CALWZU010000037.1 GCA_944386095.1 uncultured Clostridia bacterium
TCAAAGGGCAGCCGGCGGAAGCGGATGTCTTCGGAAAGACCTGCCTGGGCTGCGTTGTCCACCGCAGCGGCCACTGCCTTCGGATCGATGTCATAGCCCATGAGGGAAAGGGAAACATCATTTCGGATAGAGGAAAAGGCTTCGGCCTTTTCCTTTTTCCATAAGGCGGGAGAAAGCTGTTCCCATTTCTGGCTGGCAAAGCTTCTGGAAAGACCCGGGGCGATATTCAGTCCGATCATGGCCGCTTCGATGGGAATGGTGCCCGAGCCGCAGAAGGGATCCACAAGGAGCCTGTCCGGATGCCAGAAGCTCAGCTTGATCATGGCTGCCGCCAGGGTTTCCTTGATGGGAGCGGCTACGTCCCGGACCCGGTAGCCCCGTTTGTGCAGGCCCTGCCCGCTGGTGTCGATGGTCAGGGTGGCCCGGTCTTTTAAAAGGGTCAGCTTGACGGGGTATTCAGGGCCGGTTTCAGGAAAGAAATCCACCGGATAGGTTTCCTTCAATTTTTCCACGATGGCTTTTTTTACGATGCTCTGGCAGTCGGGGACGCTGAAAAGGGCGGATTTGACGCTGGTGGCGGAAACGGTGAATTTGCCCTCCAAAGGGATCCACTCCTCCCAGGGAAGGGCCTTTGTCTGCTCAAAAAGCTCGGTAAAGGTAAGGGCCTGGAATTCTCCCATTTTCAGAAGCACCCGGTCGGCGCACCGAAGCCACAGATTGGAGCGGACGATGGCGGATTCGTTTCCCAGGAAGGTGATTTTCGCGTCCTCGGAGCGCAGGATCCGGTAGCCCAGATCTTCGATTTCCCGTTTGACCACCGCCTCCAGGCCGAAGGTAGCGGTTGCGATCAGCTCTAATTTTGCCATGGTGGTAAAAACCATCCTTTCCGTCAGAATAAATGCCTTGCGGCAGGAAGGCTCCCCGGTCTTTCCGGCAGGGAGGCTGTCTGTTTATCATATCACATTCGCAGGCTTTGGAAAACCGGAAAAAGAAAAGATAAAGGCCGCTGAAAAGTAGCCCTTGGGTATTTGCCGCCGGGGTGCTATAATAGCCATAGCAAAGCCTGAGACGGGCCGGAGGACTTTTCCGGGGGAGCGGGCTTTAGGAAAAAATCCAGACCGGCGGAAGGCCCGCCGGCAGAAAGGCAAGGAAACATGATCGTAAAACTGGAGGACGGAAGGGAAATGACCTTCGATCCGCAAAAGGACAAGGCGCCGGATATTTTCAAAGCCATCCTGTGGGAGCTGCAAAAGAAAAACCGGGTGATCGGAAGCGTTGTAGTGGACGGACAGGAGGTTTTCAATCATCAGGAGGAATATGTCGGCCAGAGGCTGGAGGATATAAAGGAAATTGTGGTAAAAAGCGGGACAAGAGAAGAGCTGGCCAGAGAAAACATGGATCTGATCGCCCATCATCTGGAAGGTATCAGCGCCCATCTGCCTGTGATCGGCAGAGATTTTCGGGGGGGCATCACCCAGGAGGGCTGGGCGGATTTTGAAGGCGTTGTCAACAGCCTGATTTTTATCGAAAAGGCGATCATCGATATTTTCGAGATGGTGAAGAAGGCCGATAAAAAGGTTATGACGGAAAAATGGGGAGAAGTGGTAAAGGAATACCAAAAGCTCAATCCCCTGCTTAAGGATCTGGAGGAGCTGCTGGATTATAACCGCTTTGAGGAGTCGGGAAATCTGGTGGATCAGAAAATGAAGGAGATCCTGGATCATGTGATCCGTATGATCGACAGAGTGTAAGGCGCTGTGGGAAAAGCCGGGCGGGAGCCGGTTTTTTGAGGAAAACCGCCGGAAAGAGGAAAAACGCCGGCGTTTTTTCCGGGGTGAAACGAAAAGGAGGCAGGAGCATGTCCTGGCAGAATTATATGAAATGGGCGGAAATCGATCTGGACGCCCTTTTGTTTAATATCGGAGAAATCAGAAGCCTTTTGCCGGAGGAAACAAAGCTTGCCGCTGTGGTCAAAGCCAACGGCTATGGCCATGGCGCCCTGGAGATCGTAGGCCCCTTATTAGAAGCGGGGGTGGATATGATCGCTGTTTCTTCGGTCAATGAAGCGGTGGAGATCCGAAAACAGTTTAAAAAGGCCCAGACCCTGGTGCTGGGCTATACGCCGGATGAAAATGTGGCGGAGGCGATACGCTTTGGCGTCATCCAGACGGTTACCTCGGAAAAACAGGCAAAGCTGCTTTCAGACATGGCTGAGGTGCTGAAGATGGGCGTCAGCTGTCATATCAAGCTGGATACGGGCATGAACCGCATCGGCTTTCGGCCGGGAGAGGAAACCGTTGAAACCATCCTGCGGATTTCTCAGATGCCCAACATCCATATCAACGGCATGTTTTCGCATTTCGCCGCTGCGGATGAGGGGGATCCGGCCTTTACGCTTATGCAGCTAGCGCGTTTTAAAAAGACCGCCGCCGCACTGGCGGAAAAAGGGCTGCGGATCCCCCTTTTGCATATCGCAAACAGCGCCGGGATCATCGATTTTCCTCAGGCCAGCCTGGATATGGTCCGGGCGGGGATCATCCTTTACGGGATCTATCCCTCCCGGGAGGTAAACCGGCATAGGCTTTCCCTCAAGCCGGTGATGTCCCTGAAAACGAAGGTGTCTTTTTTGAAGGTTATGGAATCGGAGCAGGCCCTCAGCTACGGCCTGACGGAAAAGGTAAAAAAAGGATCTGTGATCGCCACCTTGCCGGTAGGATATGCAGATGGATATATGAGGAGCCTGAGCGGGAAAGCGGAGGTTTTGATTCACGGCCTGAGAGCGCCTGTAAGGGGAAGAATCTGTATGGACCAGTGTATGGTGGAGGTAAGCCATATAAAAGGGGTTCAAATCGGAGATGAGGCTGTGATATTCGGAACCCAGGGCAATCAAAGCATCGGGGTGGAGGAGCTGGCGGAAAAAGCGGGGACCATCAGCTATGAGCTTTTGTGCATGATCGGAAGAAGGGTCCCCCGGGTCTATATGAAAGGCGGGCAGCCGGTGCATGTGACGGATTATCTTTTATAGACCTGTTTTTAAAGCCGAAGGCCCGGTAAAATCCATTTCCGGTCTTATACAGGAAGGAGAAAACAAAAGACAGCAGGGCGGTGAAGTAGTCGCCGCAAAGCTGTCTTTTTTGATAATTCTTAAAATGTTCGCTTTTCAGATTCCGCCTTCAAACAGATGCCTCTGTGAGGGCTTTTGAAAGGCAAGCGTCTTGTGTCAAGGTCCGTTTACAGTCTCTTTTCAGAGGTTTTGTTTCCGTTTTTTTTACATGGAGGTGACGCTTACCATGTTGTTGTAGTATTTCAGCACCGTGTTGGAATAGCCCGAGCTGGTTTTGCCGCTTCTGGCGACGCCGCTGCCGGCGTTATAAGCCACCAGCGCCTGGCTGATGTTGCCGAAGGTATTGATGTGCTGGGCGATGTATTTGGTGCCAAGCTCTACGTTGATATCAGAATCTCTCAGCTGATCCGGCGTCGCGCCCAGGGCCCTGCCCGTAGCGGGCATGATCTGCATCAGGCCGATAGCGCTGCCGCCGCTGACGTTTTCATAGAAGGTGCTTTCCTTTTGGATCATGGCCAGGATCAGCCGTTCGTCTACTCCGTAGATCTGAGACTTTTGCTTGACCAGAAAGACCAGATCCACCGCTTCCTGCTCGGTAAGGGTCGGGTTGATGCCCCGGATGTAATTGACCAGCGCCTTGTTGTAAGCGGAGGCCTGTGAATCTACCATAGTGCCGCAGGCCGTTCCCATGGTATTGAGGTAGAGGCCGGAATAGTTATCGAATTCCTTGTTCCAGCCAAGAGCCGTATTCACCACATTGAAGGTGAGGGGGATATACAGAGCCGTATGATATTCCAAAATCGGATAGCCCTGAGTTATCTCGGAGGTCAGGATGATTTCATCATAGCCTCCCTGGGGGTTTTCCCTGCGGACGGTGACCATTTTGTCGCTGATGGTCGCTGTCATCGTGTCCTCTGTGTTTTTGACCCATCGCTCATCGTAGTTGGTCTGGGTGGGGGAGGTTCTTGTCAGAATGGAGCCCCACTGAGAATCCAGCTGTCTGTCATAACCGAAAATACGGCAGTTTTCCCAGGTGATGGGAACGTAGATGATGTCGTTATAGATGAAATAGGGATAGTCCGATTGATAATTGACGATCGGCTCTCCGTTGACGACGATATTTCTGTTGAGGAATGTCACCGTAACAGGCTGGCCCGCATTGGGCACGACGTAATCTTCATAATCTGCTTCGGTGACCTCAGCTTCTTCCTTGGTTTGGGCAAGGCTGGCAAGCTGGTCGAGTCTGACTTCCTCTTCATGAGCGATGCCGTCGGGCACATAGCCCAGCTGAGATGAAACGGCGGCGTCGGACTCTTCAGCAGAAACAACAGAATTAGCAGAACCGGCGGTTTCGGAGACCGGCTCCATGGCGTAAGTCGCAACAGCGGTTGTAAGAATTATCATCAAAACGAGTGCAATTGAGACCAATTTTTTTCTCATTTTCACCATAATCACTCCTCTCTGTTTCGGGTCCTTAACGGTAATAATTTTACCATATCGAAACAAAAAGTAAAGAAGCTTTTTTGAAAGGCGGATTTTGACGAAAATTATTTTTGTTTTATGGCCAAAAAAAGGGTGTTCGCCGAAATTTTGCAAAGTAATAAATCCGTGATAAAATTGTAAGAAAAATGTAACAAAAAACAGGAGAAACAGGTATGCGTAAGCCAAGTGAAATTGTCAGGCATGTGGATCACACGATTCTTGCTCAGACCGCTAAATCAGCGGATGTACGTCAGGTCTGCGAAGAAGGAAATTTTTTCCATGTCCCCGCGGTTTGTCTGCCGCCCAGCTATGTAAAACAGGCAAAAACAATTTTGGAAAATAATGTAAATTTATGTACGGTCATTGGATTTCCGAACGGATATTCGACCTCTGAAATCAAGGCGGCGGAAGCCCTCCGGGCGGTTTCAGAAGGCGCCGATGAAATCGATATGGTGATTAACCTGGGAATGCTAAAGGATAAACGGTATAATGAGTTAAAAAACGAAATTGTTTCAGTAAAATCTGCCTGTCAGGGCCGGACGCTCAAGGTCATCGTGGAAACCTGCTTTCTGACAGAGGCTGAAAAGGTTGAAATCTGCGGGATTGTGGCGGAGAGCGGAGGGGATTTTATCAAGACCTCCACCGGCTTTGGAGGGGGAGGCGCCACCTTTCATGACGTAGAATTGTTTCACCGGCTTTTGCAGGGGACCGGGGTGAGGATCAAGGCTTCGGGCGGTATAAAAACCTTCGAGGATGCGGATCGTTTTCTGGATCTGGGCGCTGACCGGCTGGGCTCCAGCACTCTGGTCAAGCTGCTTTGGGAAGAGCGGCATAAGCAGGAGGCAGAATAAGAAGGCAGACCTTTTGGGGCAAGGAAAAAAAGCGTTAAAAAAGAGGGTATCCCTTTTGGATGCCCTCTTAGCTTATTTTCAGCCGGTTTTACAGGTGGTTTTCGTTTCTGCGCATCATGCTTCTCTGAATCAGCTTGACCGTTTCCACGATAGGGATGATCAGAATGGAAATACCCATAGCCACTGCGTATTCCATAGCGCTGATGTGTTCAAACTCAAAGGCGGTTGAGAGGAAAGGCACGTAGATGACCGCCGTGGTCAGCACAAGGCTTGCCAGCATGGAGCCCCACAGGTAAATATTATGGTGCTTCATTCTAAGTACGCTGCCTCTCTGGCTTCTCATATTGAAGCTGTGGAAGATTTCCGTCATGGACAGCGTCAGGAAGGCCATGGTCATACCGTCGGGGCTTTCTGCGATTTCCCAGACGCCTGATTCGATATAATGGCCGATGAAGTAAGCGGCGATGGTCATGACGGCGACGATGATGCCCTGATAAACCATGTCAAAGCCCAGGCCGCCGCTGAAGATGCCGGATTTGGAATCTCTGGGAGGCCGTTCCATCAGGTCTTTTTCTCCCTTTTCCATACCCAGGGCCAGAGCGGGGAAGGTATCGGTGATCAGGTTGATCCACAAAAGGTGCACGGGCTTTAAAATGGTGAAGTTCATCACGGTAGCAAAGAAGATGCTCAGGACCTCGCTCATATTGGAAGCCAAAAGGAACTGAATGGATTTACGGATATTGTCGTAGATCCGCCGGCCTTCCTCGACTGCGTTGACGATGGTGGCAAAGTTATCGTCGGCCAGAACCATGTCCGCCACGTTCTTTGTGACGTCCGTACCGGTGATGCCCATGCCCACGCCGATATCGGCGCTCTTGATGCTGGGGGCGTCGTTAACCCCGTCTCCGGTCATAGCGGTAATATAGCCCTTTTTCTTCCAGCCGTTGACGATCCGTACCTTGTGCTCGGGCTGTACCCTGGCGTAAACGCTGTAGTTTTCGATGGTTCTGTCAAATTCCTCGTCGCTGATATCGTTTAGCTGAGAGCCTGTGATGGCCTCTTTTCCGTCCTTGATGATCCCCAGCTCCTTGGCGATGGCAACGGCGGTGTCTCTGTGATCGCCGGTGATCATGATCGGCCGGATACCGGCGGTGCGGCATTCCTTGATGGCGTCCACGACCTCGGGCCGAATGGGATCGATCATACCCGTAAGGCCGATAAAGGTCAGATCCTTTTCCAGATAGTCAGGTTCAAAGGACTGCGGTTTTTCGGGCCAGTTTCTCATGGCGGCGCAAAGGACCCTAAGAGCCTTGTCGGCCATTTCCTTGTTGTGGTTGAGGATTTCGATCTTGACATCCTCTGTCAGGGGCAGCACCTTGCCCTCTTTCACATAAGAGCTGCACAGCTTCAGCACCTCGTCGGGAGCGCCCTTGGTGTACTGGATGTAGCCTCCGTCTCTGTTTTTGTGGACGGTGCTCATCATTTTCCGGCTGCTGTCAAAGGGCGCTTCGCCGATTCTGGGATTTTCCGCAATTAGGTCGTTTTTAGGCAGACCTAGCTTGGCGGCATAATTGACCAGCGCGCATTCCGTAGGTTCGCCTACCGCATTGCCGTCTTCTCCCTGCTGGGCGTCGCTGCAAAGGGACATGGCCCCGCCTAAAAGCTTCTCGTTGTCGCCGTAGTGATCCACCACGGTCATTTTGTTTTGCGTGAGGGTGCCGGTTTTGTCGCTGCAGATGATCTGGGCGCAGCCCAGGGTTTCTACTGCGGTGAGCTTTCGGATCACGGCGTTGCGCCGGGACATATTGGTGACGCCGATGGACAATACGATGGTGACCACCGTAGCCAGACCCTCAGGGATGGCGGCAACCGCCAGGCTGACGGCGATCATAAAGGTGTCGATGATCATGGCCATGGAAAAGTCGCCGTGGCGGATCAGACTGAATGCGAAAATGAAAATACAGATACCGATGACGATGTAGCTGAGCAGCTTACTGAGCTGGGACAGTTTTTTCTGAAGAGGGGTCTGGCCTTCTTTTGTCTGAACCAGAGCGTCTGCGATCTTGCCCATTTCCGTGTCCATGCCGGTTCCGGTGATGACCGCCTTGCCTCTTCCGTAAACCACGGTGCTTCCCATATAGACCATATTTTTCCGGTCTCCCAGAGGCACATCCTTGCCTCCTTCCAGCCCTAAGGTCTGGATGAATTTATTGACCGGAACGCTTTCACCGGTGAGGGCGGCTTCCTCGATTTTCATACTGGCGCTTTCGATGATACGGCCGTCGGCGGGAACGGCGTCCCCCGCTTCCAGAACCACCACGTCGCCTACTACCAGATCTTCGCTTTTAATGGTGATAATATGTCCGTCCCGGAGGACCTTACTGGTAGCGGCCGCCATTTCATGAAGGGCTTCAATGGCGGCTTCCGCCTTGTTTTCCTGGTAAACGCCCAGTACGGCGTTGATGATGACTACGGCCAGGATGATGAAGACGTCCGCGAAGCTCTCGCCTGCGTAGGCCGCCGTGATGCCCGAAACGATCGCCGCGGCGATCAGGATCACGATCATGGGTTCTTTCAGCTGAGAGATAAAGCGGGACAGAAGAGATACCTTAGGGGCTTCCCGAAGCTTGTTTTTCCCGTTTTCAGAAAGACGCCGCTGCGCTTCCTGGGAGGTGAGGCCTTCGGCCTGGCTCTTCACCTCCGCCAGAACCTGGGAAATGTCTTCACAATAATGTTTCATTTACCTTTCTCCTTCTCCTTTTCTGTAGTTGATGCTTGCCAAAGTCCGGAAGGGCTTTTGACCCGGACCGCCATGGTCTCTGAAAAAACCGGCGGCAGGGTGTTCTTTGCAAAAGAAAACCCATGCACAGCAGGGGAAATGCCATACATGAGTCTCGTTCATTAATTCAAGCCAGGCGCAAGCCAGGATGTTGACTTGAAACACACCGAAAAGGCATGCAAACTACTCCCTCATGGGATACATGTATTTTCTTTTCCTCTACTATACTATATCTATTCCCCGGATTCAAGATTTTTTTCCCGGAAATCCCATTGTATACCGCAATTTTTCGGGAAAAAGAAGGGATATAAAGAAAAAAGAAAGAGAGGAAAAGCAGGGAAAGCGCCGGCGGAGCCGGCGGGCGGCAGGGTGAGGGGAAGCGTTGACGAAAGGGAAAAATCCTTTTATAATGAACGGATAAAGTAAAGGAACGGAAAGCAAGGATGCCCTATAAAGTCAAACTGGAAATATTTGAAGGCCCCTTCGATCTGCTTGTGTATCTGATCGAGCGGGAAAAAATGAATATCTATGACATTCCCATCGCCCATATCACAAAACAGTACATGTCTTATATGAAACAGCTGGATCAGGTGGAGGTGGAAAGCGGGGCGCAGTTTTTGGTGCTGGCGGCAACGCTGATCGAAATCAAGTCCAAAATGCTGCTGCCGCAAAAAAATGAAGTCCGGGAGGATGTGCCGGAGGATCCCAGAAAGAGCCTGACACAGCGGCTTTTGATCTACAAGAGATTTAAAGAGGCGGCGGAAAGGCTGGGAGAGATGGAGGAAAAAACCCTGGGCAGGCTGTACAAGCCCGGGGAGGATCTGTCCGTTTATGAAAGGGAAAAGACAAAGGAAAGCTTTTTTATCGATCCCCAAGGGTTTTTGCGGGTGTTTTCCGAAATACTGGAAAGGGACAGAAAGATCCAGGAAGTCCACCGGGCCTATGGGGGCAAGCCGGCGGAAGAGCGGCGGCAGGTCAGCATACGGGAAAAAATGCAGCAGATCCGGCGGCTTTTGAAAAAAAGCGGGCAGATCAGCTTCGAGCTTGTGGCCAGGGATTGCCGGGACAGATACGACGTGGCCGCGTGCTTTGTAGCGCTTTTGGAAATGGCCAGAAAAGGGCAGATCGCCCTTTTCCAGAGAGAGCGCTTTGGAGAAATCCAAATTCGCCCCTGGGATAAAAAGGAAGGAGAGGGCTGATGGACAGAGAAAAAATGAAATCCGTTTTGGAATCGGTTTTGTTTGTCTGGGGAGAGCCTCTGGAAGCGGGACTAGCGGCGGAGGTTCTGCAAACAGGCCGGGAGGAGGCGCTTTCTCTTTTGGAAGAGCTTTGTGAGGATTATGAAAATCGAAAGGGGGGGATCCGCATACAGAGAATGGAAAATGCCTTTCAGTTTTATACCCCCGGGGAAAACCACGAATTTTTGCAAAGGCTGACCGGTACAGACAAAGAAAAAAAGCTTTCCCGCTCCGCTATGGAAACCCTTGCCATCATCGCCTATAAGCAGCCGGTGACAAGAAGCGAAATCGAGGAAATCAGAGGCGTTAAATGCGCAAGGATGATCGAAGGCCTGGTGCAAAAGGGACTTGTGGAAGAACAGGGGCGCTCCCAGAGCATCGGCAGGCCGGTTTTATTTGGAACCACGCCCCTTTTTCTTCGGTATTTCGGTATACAGTCTCTGGAGCAGCTGCCCCGGATGGAGCCGGAGCAGGAAGAAAAAGAAAACCAGGGGGAATAGTTTTCCCATCAGGCAACGTACAATAGGACAGAAGACCTGGAAAGGAGAAGGCGTATGAAAAGACTTCGAAGGGTATCTGTCTTTTTTGTTGTTTTTTTACTGGCTCAGGGTGTTTTTTCCTTTGGGGGCCAGGGGGCTTTTGGGGAAGAGACCGAGCTGGAAAAACAGCGGGAAGAGAGCCTGTCTTCAAGCTCCTCAAAACAGGCGGAGAGAATCCCCTGGCCGGAGGTGTCCGCAGCGGCGGCTGTTGTTATGGATGAGGCGACAGGCAGGATCCTTTATGAAAAAAACGGCGGGGAAAAGCGGTATATGGCCAGCACCACCAAAATCATGACCTGCCTTCTGGCTCTTGAACAGATGGAGGATCCAAAGGAACAGGTAACGGTCTCCGGGTATGCCGCTTCCCAGGAGGGATCCTCCATTTATATGGAGGAAGGAGAACAGCTCAGCGTAGAGGATCTGATTTACGCTCTCATGCTCCGCTCGGGAAACGATGCGGCCGTGGCGCTGGCTGAATGGGCCGCCGGCTCTCAGGAGGCCTTTGTGGAGCGGATGAATGAAAGGGCCAAGCAGATGGGCGCGGAGGATACCCATTTTGTGAATGCCAGCGGCCTGCATGATAAGGACCATTATACCACTGCCCGGGATCTGGCGCTGATCGCCAGGGAGGCGATGAAACATCCGGATTTTCAAAGGGTGGTTAAAACCCGGGAATGGACGGCCGTCCGGGAAAGGGGACAGGAGGTGTTTGAGAACAAAAACAAGACCCTTTACCAGTATGAGGGAGCCACGGGCATTAAAATCGGCTATACCCAGGATGCCGGCAGGTGTCTTGCAGCAGCCTCGGAAAGAGAGGGGATCCGGCTGATCTGCGTGGTTCTGGATGGAGATGACTGGTTTGAAGATGCGTACCGGCTGATGGACGCCGCCTATGAAAGCTATGATACCGTGGCGCTTTTCAAGGAGGGCCAGCCTCTCAGACGGATTTCCGTAGAGGGAGGGGAAACGGAAAAGATCTGTCTTTGCCTCCGGGAAGACCTTTTGGTGGCCCTTACCCGGCAAGGGCGGGGACAGATAAAGCTTTGCTATGCTTTCCCGGAAAGGGTCAAGGCCCCTTTGAGCAGAGGCCAGGTTCTGGGAAAGATGACTGTGTATATACATGACGCCCCTGTGGGAAGCTTTGATCTGATCTGCCGGGAGGATGTGGAGGCAGAAAAAAACGAAAAGGGTTTTTCTTTGGAAATGATCAGAAGCATTCACGAATTTCTTCCCTTTTAATATGCTGATAGAAGAAAAACATGGGAAGAGGGGATAAGGATGCTGCAAGGGAATTGGTGCGTGGATGCCGGAGGGGAAAACTGTCCTTGTTTTTTGGCGGAAGGCGGCGCCTGCCTGACCTGCTCCAGGCTGGCCGGAGGCGGATGTGAGGATTGCCTTTGGAGCGGCGTGTGCGTGGCGAATGAGTATGAGCAAAACGGAAGGGTTATTCGCCTTGGCAGGAAAACGCAATATGTTGCGGTGAAGAGAAAAAAGTGCTATGATGAGCAGACAGCGGTTCTGGCCCTGGATGTAGGAAGGGGGATGGCGCAGAGATGCAGTCTGCCCGGTTCCTATGTGTTTTTACAGGCGGATGAAAAAATTTCCTGGTCCCAGGCGCCGATTTCCGTTATGAGGGCGGAGGTGCAAAAAGGCTGGATCTGGGTGCTTATCAAAGGCATTTCCGTAAAGACCAAAGCCCTGCTAAAAGCGGAGGAAGGCGGAAAGCTCCTGCTTCGCGGCCCTTATCAGAACGGGCTGTTTGGAGGATTCGCTCTGCGGCAGTTTGGCTTTGCTTCCAGGCGGGAAAAAACAAAGGAAAAACCCCAGGTCCTGATTTTGGCAAAGGGAGCGGGGCTGGCTCCGGCGGTACTTGTAAGGGATTTTCTGAAGGAGCGGGCGCATATCAGGCTGTTGCTTGATACGGCTAAGCTGACGGATTCCCTGGCAAAGGACTGGGCAGGGGAAAAAGGCCGGGCAGGAGAAGAAAAAGAGGAAGCCTATGAACCGGTGAAGTTGGAGCTTGCCCGGGAACGGGAACAGATCTGTCAGCTGATGAGGGGAGAGGACTGGCGGTTTATCTGCATTTTTGCTTCGGATTATTATCTGGCCTATTTTGGAAAAAGCCTTCTTTCTCAGGGCCGCTGCGGGTCTTTGGTTCTGAGCAATAATTTTCATCTTTGCTGCGGAGAAGGGATCTGCGGCGCCTGCAGCATAGAGGATCAAAAGGGGCAAACCAGGAAAATGTGCAAGTGTCAAATGGACGGTGAAACCCTTTTGTCCCAGGGGCTTTTACATGGCTAAACAAGTCAAAAATGGATGAAAATGCAAGTTTACAACATATTGGGAAAAACCACGAAATCCCTTTTTTATTTCTACCATATATACGGCCGAAAAAATAATTTGCAGAGGGTTTTAACAGGCGTAAGGATATGGAACAAACGGCGAATATGGTATCTGTGACGAAAAGGTGAATTTTTTGTAAAACAGATATATATAAATGTAGAAACAAGGAAATATTTATTTACATAATTATAAGTATGTAAATAAAAGGATGAAAATTGTAAAAAACTTGAAAAAAATCAGGGCCTGAGTAGGAAAGTCCTTCCCAGACCCTGTGAAACAGCCGCAAGGAGCCCGAAAGGCGTGACCTCATAAGGACATCTTCAAGATTTAAGGGGAAGGCAGGCATTGCAGCAGCAATACCTGCCTTTTCCTATCCGTTATGCGCTTTTTACGGTAGCCAGCGAACCAACCACGCCTATATCAGTGTAGTGGATCTCCACAGTCTGCCTCGCATGCTTGGACCACTTCACGTCCTTCTCATGCACCACGATCTTCTCAATGAACAGCCGGAGCAGTTCCGGCGTCAGTTCCGAGATGTCCGTGTACCGCTTTGCTTTGGAGATGAAGTTATCGGTGCCGGAAACCGTTGCTTTCAGTTTTGTGGCCGCCCGTTCTTTTTCGGGGATAGCGGTCTTTATCTGTTCCTGCTCCGCAACATAACTGGCAGACAGTGATTGGAATTGTTCCACCGTGATGCGGCCAAGCACGGAATCCTCATACAGCCGCTTGAAGATGGCCTCCAGTTCCGCGCTCCGCTTTTGCATGGCGGACAGTTCCAACTCCTGCCTGCGGATCTCCCGCCGGAGCTCGGCAGACTGGCGGTCGCAGATGTAGGCGGCAAACGCCTGCGTCTGCTCCCTTGCCAGCGCCGTCACCTGCCGGATATCCTCCAGCACGATCTCGTCCAGGACGCACTCCCGGATGTAGTGGGCGGCACATACCTCTTTGCCAAACCGTTTATAGGTGCGGCAGGTAAAGTTGTTTTGCGTCGGTTTCATCGTGTGCGACCGGTGGAGGACCATCGTTGCCCCGCAGTCAGCACAGACCACAAGGCCGGAATACTTGTTCTGCTCATCCATGTTGGTGCGCCTGCGTTTGTGCTGCCGCACCCTCTGGACGATGTCCCAGGTCTCCCGGTCAATGATGGCTTCATGGCTGCCCTCGACCACCATGCACTCCTCTCGGGGATGCTCCACCTTGCGCTTGTCCTTGTAAGACCTGGTGCTGTACCTCATGTTGACCGTGTTGCCGATGTAGAGTTCATTCTCCAGCATAGACGCCACCGTATCACTGTTCCAGTTATACGGCTTATCCAGATCCAGCCCCATATGGGTAGTGCCAAACCGCCGGTAGGCGTACATGGCAGGGCAAAGCACCCGTTCGCTTTTCAGGATGCGGGCGATCTGGCTGGGGCCGTTTCCGGCGGCGCAGAGGGCAAAGATGCGGCGCACCACAGCGGCGGCCTCCTTATCCACGATGAGCCTGCCTTTGGCCTCACCATCCTTTTTATAACCGTAGGGCGCCCGTGTCCCAAGTCGCTCCCCGCGCTGGGCCTTCGCCCGCTGTACCGCCCGGATCTTCCGGCTGGTGTCCCGCACGAACCACTCGTTGAACAGGTTTTTGAAGGGCATCAGGTCGTTGCTCTCGGCGTTCTCCGTGTCCACGTTGTCGTTGATGGCAATATAACGCACCCCAAACTGCGGGAACCGCTCCTCGATGTAGAGGCCGGTGTGCAGTTGGTTGCGGCCCAGACGGCTGAGATCTTTGGTGATGATGATCCCAATTTTTCCGTCCTCCATGTCAGCCATCATGCGCTGGAAGTCCGGCCGGTTGAAACTGGCCCCAGAGTACCCGTCATCCACATAGAACTGCGGGTTAGGAAAGTGATGGTTTATAGCGTACTGCTCCAATATTTTCTTTTGGTTCTGGATACTGTTGGATTCCCCGTCCAAGCCGTCATCCTGGCTTAAGCGGCAGTACAGGGCAGTGATCCTCACTTGGTTTGACTGATTCATTGAAACCTCCTATTCTCCGTCAAACCGTTCAGAGCTTGTGTCATGTTAACTCTGAAGGGGCGGAAAGTCCACCCCTTCAGGCGCACTGTTTCTCTTTTTTCAGATCCATGTCGATGAGCGTTTTCAGTTTATCCTCCGGCGTGCATTTCCCGTCTTCTGGAAAGAGTGAAACCACATGGATCAGCCGGCCGTGGCTCAACTGGTCGCGCTCCACACGGACAGCAGTTTGTATCAACTTGTCTTTGGGCATGACATCCCTCCTGGCTCAAAGTAAGAGGAAACCAGTCTGTTGCGCCCATGAAACGAAATACCTCTCCATCCCCCTCCCGAAAAAATGCCCAAGTGAATACCCTGCCACGGAAAAAAATAAAAGGTGTCCCCGGTAGAGGACACCTTGGCTTTCCCCTCTTGCAGATGGCCACAAGGACGTATATACTAATGCTAAAGTGTTCTCTGAAAAGAGAACAAGAATAGGAGGCGCACTACAATGGAACAGACATTCGGCAGTTATGTGCGGGAAAAACGGATGGCCCGCGGGCTGTCCCTGCGCGGCCTGGCGGCGAAACTGGAGGTGTCCCCGGTCTATATGAGCAACATGGAAAACGACCGGAGGCCGGCGCCGGCAAAAGAGAAACTGGATCATCTCATCGAGATCCTGGGCCTGTGCCAGGAGGACGTGGAACGGCTGCTGGATCTGGCGGCCAGATCCAGAACCAGGCAGGTATCCGCGGATCTTCCGGAATATATCATGGAAAGGGATATCGTGCGGGCCGCGCTGCGGACAGCGAAAGA
>CALWZU010000038.1 GCA_944386095.1 uncultured Clostridia bacterium
GCTTCCGAGAACAGAATATTTTTCTCCGACGTTGTTGAAATTTCCGCCAACGCTGAACTGCATCAGGTCATGCCTTGCCCCAGACAGCCTGTAGACTTTAATGGTCCAACGGCGCCGTCGGCAGTGGTGGCGTAGACAGGCTTGTCCTTACTGCCGGTCAGAGCTGTACCGCCGACGTAGACGGTAGCCTCCTCCGCCGCCAGAGCCGTGGCGGGCAGGAGCGTCAGGCACAGGGTGAGCGCAAGGAACAGGCTGGCTATTCGTTTTTTCATATCAAAATTCCTTTTTTGGTGTGTTCCGGCGCCGGGCCGGTCTGAGGCCCCCGCCGGTCAGTCCGCCGCAAGGAAGTCTGCGGCGGGAAACGCGGGTTTAGCAAGACACAAAACGGCAAAAAGCGTACGCCCTTTGCATTGGCAGATTCCGTTAATTAATTTTACCATATCAAAGCTTTGCGCTACAAGCGCCCTTTTGCGCCCCACAGACTTTCTGTGGGGACGTTCGCAATGTAAGAACGAATACCAGGCTCATCCCCCCGCCTTTGACAGATGAAAATAGTCGGCGAAGTAGGGGACGAATTTTGCCACGCCGGAGGTGTTCAGGTGGCGCCGGTCGTAAAAATCCGTTTCCGTATCCAGACCGATGGCCTGCATGTGGGCGTCGCTGTTGAAATTGCCGAATTCCAGCCCTTCCTGGCGGCACAGATCCGCCACGTAGCGATAGATCATCTGCTCTTCCTCCGTTGGGTTTGAGGGGGCCTTGAACAGAATCAGCCGGAGGTTTTCCTCCCGGGCGAGTTCTATGATCTTTCTCAGATAGAAAAGATTTTTTTCACCGGGAGAAGCAGAGGTGGCGACATGATCCACGCTGCGGTAAACTCTGTCCCAGTCCTCGTCCGAAGCAGCCTGGGTCAGGCGGACATAGCCCCGTTCCGGGTCGGTTTCTTTTTTGAAGGACAGATCGTAATCCTGGGGGGTCAGCTCGTTATAGCGGCTGTGATATTTGATGATGTTAAACACATATTCATGCCGCTGGCCGGAAGGGATGGAGGCTCGGATCATTTCCAGCTTGTTGAGGGAAAAGGGGATGGGGTCGATAGCGGAATAGTTGGTGCCCTCGTCCTCATATTCCTCAAGGAAGCTGGCCATGTGGATTTCCAGAAAAATGGTGTGAGGGCTCTGCCGCTTCAGGGCCTCCCGGATATAGTGATAGGTGATCCAGAGAGGCTGGCTCTGGGTAGCGAAAACATAAGAAGTCAGGCCGGTTTCTTCCTGGAAAAGAGCCGGATCTATAGAGCAGTACATATGGCTGGAGCCGAAAAACATCACGTCCATGCTGTCCTTTGGTTCGTTGTAAAAGCCCCCTACCTTCAGGGTCATGTTCCAGGGGGGCGCCAGGCTTTTAAATTCCAGAATATCGCTGACTCTGACAAAAAGAAGCAGGAAAATCCCCAGGAAAATCAGAAAACGAAGCAGCTGCCCCGGGCGGAGGCCGGTTTTTTGTTTGTTTTCCTTCTCGTTCACAGGTAGCTCATCCTTTCTTCTTACAGGTGGATACGCCTTTTTTCGGGCGCAGGGTTAAAACTGAAAATAGATAAACTGGCTGGCGCTGTATAAAGGCCCGTAAATACCGAAAATCAGGGTGACAAAAATCAAAAGCAGGTAAATGGGCCACTGGATCAAAAGGCCGCTTCTGGTGATGATTTTATCGAGAGGGACATCCCGGTAGCGCAGGAGGCTGACCACAAATAAAGCGGCCAGGGCGGCAAGGCCGATCAGCAGCTCCCGGGCGGCAAGGCCCAGCGTGAACACAGTTCCATCGGTCAGGGCCGACAGGTGCATATGGCAGAAGATCTGATCGATGATGCCGAAGGCCTGATCCAGGGACTCTGCCCGGAAGAAGATCCAGGCGAAGTTGACCAAAAGGAAGGTGATCAGGATCTGGAGCAGTCCGTAGGGAACGCCGGCTCTGGAAATATGAAGGCGGTCTGTCAAAAAGGCTTTGGCGGGGCGCAGGATGTCCCCGAGAACGATGAAAATGCCGTGCAGTCCTCCCCAGATCACAAAGGTCCAGCTGGCGCCGTGCCACAGGCCGCTGGTAAAAAAGACGATCAGGGTGTTCAGATACTTTCGCCCCTTGCCCTTGCGGTTGCCCCCAAGGGGAATGTATAAATAGTCCCGAAACCAGCTGCTCAGGGAAATATGCCATCTGCGCCAGAATTCCGCCACGCTTTTGGAAAAATAGGGCTGGCGGAAGTTGTCCATCAGGGAAAAGCCCATGACCCTTGCCGCGCCCTTTGCGATCAGGGAATAGGCGCCGAAATCGCAGTAGATCTGAAGGCCGAACATAAGGGTGGCAAAGGCCGCTCCAAAGCCTCCGTAGGCGGTGTAGTTTCCATAGACTTGATTGACGATAATAGCAACCCGGTCGGAAATGACCAGCTTCAAAAACAGCCCCCATATCATCAGAAGCAGTCCTTCTTTGGCCCGCTGATAGTCAAAGCGATGACGGCGGCTCAGCTGAGGCAGCAGGTTGGTGGAGCGTTCGATAGGGCCTGCGACCAGCTGGGGAAAGAAGGAAACAAACAGGGCGTATCGGAAAAAATTGGTCTCTACGGGAATGTCCTTTCTGTATACGTCCATGGTGTAGCTGAGGGCCTGGAAGGTAAAAAAGGAGATCCCCACCGGCAGCAGGACGTCAAAGGCCGGATCCAGCAGGCTTATGCCCAGAGCGCCCAAAATCAGGTTCAGGTTGTCCAGGGCAAAATCGAAATATTTAAAGAAGAACAGAACCGACAGGTTCAGGGTAAAGCTCAGGATAAGAGCCGTTTTTTTAAACCGGCGGGAAGCGTTTTTGTTTTCGATACGCTCTCCCGCGCCGATCAATAGGCCGCTTAAATAGGTGACGGAGGTGGAAAACAGCAAAAGCAGGGCGTACTTGGCGTTCCAGCTCATATAAAAATAGTAGCTGGCGGCAAGAAGCCACAGATAGCGGACCCTATGGGGAATCGCGAAATAAATCAACGTGACCACAGGGAAAAATATCAGAAAGCTGAAGGAATTAAACAGCATGGGTCGTCCTCGTTTCTAAAGCGCCTGCCCGGCCGTTTCAGCAGGCGGCGTATATGCTTAGCTTCTATATTATATGAGAAAAATTTACCAAGGACAAGGGCAATGAAAAGAAAAGAACGGAGAAAGAAAGGCAGAGGAAAAGGGCGGTGGACAAACGCAGGTTCTCGTGGTAGGATGAAAGAACAGATGTTTATGCTGCTGAGGCAAAAGGAGGACGGGAAATGCTCATCCGGCTGATAACAGCGCCCTTTCTGTTTGTTTTCCGGGGCGTTTTAGGGTTTTTGCGCTGGCTGACGGGGCTGATTTACGATCTGGGAGAGGAAGGCCGGCAGGAGGCGTCCCTGACGGCTCTTTTGGAAGGCGATTACGGCGCCGGATCCCTGGAAGAGGTCATGGAAACGGTGGATCGGATGGATGGATACCAGTTTGAAGTCTTTGGAGCCGCGCTTCTGAAAAAATGCGGCTTTGAGGAAGTGGAAAAAACCAAAGGCTCCGGCGACCAGGGGGTGGACATCCTGGCGCAAAAGGACGAGGTGCGGTTTGCGGTCCAGTGCAAGCATGTTTCCTCCCGGCTGGGAAATACTCCCGTGCAGGAAGTGGCGGCGGGAAGGGTGCTGTATCGCTGCCATGTGGCCGCCGTTCTGACAAACAGCGATTTCACCCAGGCCGCGGAAGAGCTGGCAAGGGCGAATCTGGTGCTTTTATGGGACAGAAAGCATCTGATGGACATGATCGCAAAAGGAATGGAAAAGGCAAAGGACTGAGGGTAAAGGGCGGAGGGTTTCAAAAAACAGATCGAGGCTGACCCTGGGGGGTAGCCTCCTGTTTTTGAAAGACCAGAAGAAAAGCGCTTATGCCGGCTCATTCATGCTGATGATGCAGATATTTTTCCCTTGTTGCCATACCACCCCGAATGTGCCGTTCGGATTTGTTCTGATCCAGCACCTCCTTGACTTCCCGGGCCAGAGCCGTGTTGATTTCCATCAGCCGTTCCGTGACATCCTTGTGGACCGTGCTTTTTGAGACGCCGAATTTTTTTGCGGCGGCCCGGACGGTTGCCTTGGTTTCCAGAATGTAGGCTGCCAGCTCCAATGCCCGTTCCTCTATGTAATCCTTCATATTTCCCCTGTTCCCCCTTCACGCTATGAAGTGACCTGATCGCTGCTCAATCAAGCTCTGTAAGCCCTTTAGCATATGTATATGAGGGCAGGGGTGGAAATATGTAAATATGTAGCTATCTCCGGAGAAACGCCGGAAAAGAAACTAAAGGGTGTCCTTGGTCAGATCGGCAAGCTCCGCCGGGATATAGTCTGTCAGCAGCTGGGGCTCTATAAGGATCATGACGCCCCGCATCCCTGCGCTGACGGCGATCTGATCAAACAAAATGGCGGTCTCGTCTACGACCGTGGGAAAATGCTTTTTCATCCCGATGGGAGAGCAGCCGCCCCGGACGTAGCCGGTCAGCCCCAGAAGATCCTTCATGGGGATCATATCCGCTTTTTTATCCTTCATGGCTTTGGCGACCTTTTTCAGATCCAGCTCTTCGTGAGACGGGATGCAGCACACGAAATAGCCTGTCTTTTCTCCCTTTAAAACCAGGGTTTTAAAAATCTGCTCTGCCGGATAGCCCACCAGATGGGCGGCGTGTTCTCCGGAAAGATCCTGCTCATCTACGGGATATTCCAGCACCTGGTAGGAAATGCCCGCTGCGTCTAAAAGACGCATGACATTGGTTTTGGTCATGGGATTCACCTCTCTTACATTCAGCATTGTAACCTGATTTTGCCGTGAAAGCAAGGCTGCACCAAAGGGAAGGGAAAATCCGGCTCTGGCGGATGAGCGTGGGAAGGCGTCTGCCGGCCCGAAAGGAATTTGAGATAAAAGAAAAAACCCTGCATGACCGCCATCCTTTCTTCATAAAATGTCCCCGGAAAAGACGGTTGTATAGGACAGGGAAGTCTGTTATACTGATATCGTTCCGAAAGGATAAAAGGAAGGGTTAAATCATGAAAAACGTAATGGTGTGCGTTACGCAGCAAAAAACCTGTGAACGCCTGATCAGAAAAGGCTTCGCCCTTCAGGGAGGCGGCGAAGGCGAACTGTTTGTCATTCATGTGTCCGCAACGGGAAATCCTTTTTTGGGCAGTACCAAAGAGGGAGAAGCGCTGGAATACCTGTACGAAAAAGCAAAGGAATACGAAGCAGACCTGACGGTGGTCCGAAGCGACGATCCGCTGGGGACGCTTTCTGAACTGATTGAAAAAAACAAAATCACCCATGTTATTCTGGGTTCTTCCAGAGAAACCATACAGGCCAATAACTTTGTTTTGAAGCTGAAAAAGAAGATCCGCGGCAAGGCGGAGCTGATCGTGGTGCCTCCCGAGGAGGCGGAGCAGCCTGCTTTGGCCTGAAAACGCCGGAAAGGACCGGAGATCACAGGCTCTTTGCAGGAAAACAAAGCGAAACCGGGCCAGAATGACAAGGCACAGAAAAGGAGCCGAAGGGACGGGCAAACCGCAGCTTCGGCTTCTTCTTTTTCATAAGAAAAGAAAAACGAAATCGTCCATGAAAAAGGAAAAGGAAAACGACGGCGGCAGGGGTAAAAGCAGCAATAGTTGTAAATTTAAAAGGGAGAAGCTATAATTAAGATAGAGAAAAAGCCATAGAAGGGAAAACCCCTACGGCAGAGAAAAAGGATTATAAGGATTATAAAGAACGCAAAAGGAGGAGAGAGCATGAGAAAAAATTTCGGAGCAAAACCATTTACCTATCCCCAGCCGGTTCTGATTATCGCCACCTACGATGAAAACGGCACCCCCGACGCCATGAACGCAGCCTGGGGCGGCATCAGCGGTGCTGACAGAATCACCATATGTCTGGGAAGCGGTCATAAAACCGTTCAGAACATTCTTGCCCGGAAGGCCTTTACCGTCAGCATGGCGGAGGCTTCCCGTGTGGTGGAATGCGATTATGTAGGCATCGTTTCCGCCAATGACGTGCCGGACAAGCTGGAAAAAGCGGGTTTTCATACCACAAAATCCGAATTTGTGGACGCTCCTCTCATCGATGAGCTGGCTATGGCGGTGGAATGCAGATTCATCAGCTATGAAAACGGCCTGATGGTAGGAGAAATCGTCAATGTATGCGCCGATGAAAGGGTTCTGGACGAAAAGGGAAGCATCGATCCCGCAAAGCTTCAGCCCATCACCTTTGACCCTGTGAACAACGCCTATCTGAAGCTGGGAGAAAAAGTAGGCAACGCTTTTAAAGACGGAGCCCAGCTGAAATAAAAAAGGGATAAAGAAAAAGCCTTTTGGGGACATGCTCTTTGCCGGAGCATGTCCTTTTTTAAGATGTATTTGAAATATAAGGAGATGAAAAAATTTTTTTCGGGCCTTGACACCACACCCAAGGGGGGTATATGATTTCGGTGGAAGGCCGGAAAGGCCGGACTTTGAAAGAGCATGAAGCAGACAAAAGGCTTTTGCATCGAATCGAGGTGGTTTTCATGCGGGAAAAGTATGACGTGACCGGAATGAGCTGCGCCGCCTGCTCGGCGCGGGTGGAAAAGTGCGTGGCGTCTTTGCCGGGAATGGAAGAGGTTTCCGTAAATCTTTTAAAAAACAGCATGGCGGTGCGGTATGACGCAGACGCCTTAAGCAGCCGGGATATTATTTCCGCAGTGGAAAAGGCGGGCTACGGCGCGGCTTTGCAGGAAGAAAGAAAAAGCGCCGGAAAGGCGGGGCCTTCGCCGGTGGAGCTGGCGAAAAGGGAATATGAGCATATGCGGATGCGGATCCTCTGGTCCTTTGTTTTCACCATTCCCCTTTTGTATCTGTCCATGGGCCATATGCTGGGATTTCCTTTGCCGGGCGTGTTCCTTGGGGTGGAAAACACCATGACCTTCGCCCTGACTCAGTTTTTTTTGCTGCTTCCGGTGATGTTTATCAATTTCAAATATTATCATCTGGGCTTTAAAAGCCTGCTTCACCGAGCCCCCAACATGGATTCCTTGATCGCTTTAGGCTCCGGGGCGTCGGTGGCGTATGGCATCTATGCGCTGTATAAAATATCCTGGGGACTGGGCCATGGGGATCTGCAAATGGTGGCCTCCTTCGGCCACGACCTGTATTTTGAAGGCGCCGGAACGATTCTGACGTTGATTACTCTGGGGAAATTCTTTGAAGCCAGGGCAAAAGGGAAAACATCAGATGCCATCGACAGGCTTTTGAATCTGGCTCCCAAAACCGCCACCGTCATCCGGGAGGCGAAAGAGAAGCTGATCCCCGTGGAAGAGGTGATAAAAGGGGATGTGCTGGTTGTGAAGGCCGGGGAAAGCATTCCGGTAGACGGGGTGATTTTGCAGGGGCACGGTTCTGTGGATGAGTCCGCTATTACAGGAGAAAGCATCCCGGTAGACAAGCAAAGGGGGGATCGGGTCATCGGCGCCACTATCAATACCAGCGGCTATTTTCAGATGCAGGCCACCCAGGTGGGAGACGAAACGGCTCTGGCCCAGATCATCCGCCTGGTGGATGAGGCCACCAGCTCCAAAGCCCCTATCGCCAAGCTGGCTGATAAGGTGGCGGGGGTGTTTGTTCCCGTTGTTATCCTTGTGGCGCTTGCTGCCGCCGCTGTCTGGCTGCTTCTGGGCGCCGGGCTGGAATTCGCCCTGACCATCGCCGTATCGGTGCTGGTGGTTTCCTGTCCCTGTGCCCTGGGGCTGGCGACTCCCACCGCCATTATGGTCGGGACGGGACGGGGAGCCGCAAACGGTATTTTGATCAAGTCCGCCGAAGCGCTGGAGATCGCCCATAGCGTGGATACGGTGGTGCTTGACAAAACCGGTACCGTTACCATGGGAAAACCGGTGGTGACAGAGCTTTTCTGCGCCGGGGGGATTTCAGAAAAAGATCTTTTGCAGGCGGCGGGATCTCTTGAAAAGCTTTCGGAGCATCCTCTGGCAAAGGCGGTGGTGGCTTATGCCGTTCAAAAGGATATGGAATTTTCTCCGGTAGAGAGCTTTGAACAGCTTCCGGGACAGGGGCTGCGGGGCTTTATTGACGGAAAGGAATATCTGGCGGGTAACAAAAAGCTGATGGAAGCCTTTTCGGTAGAGGCTGAGGCGCTTGATCTGCTTCAGGAGCAGGTGGCCGGCGAGGGAAAAACACCGCTGTTTTTCGCCCGGGGGGGAAGGCTTCTGGGGATGATCGCCGTGGCGGATGTTATCAAGCCCACCAGCCGGGAGGCGGTGCAGGCGCTCAAAGAGATGGGCATTCAGGTAATCATGCTCACGGGGGATCACGAAAAGACCGCCGAGGCGATCCGGCGGCAGGCAGGGATCGATCAGGTAATCGCCCAGGTGCTGCCCCAGGATAAGGAGCGAAAGATCCGTGCCCTTCAGCAGGAGGGGAAAAAAGTGGCTATGGTGGGAGACGGCATCAACGACGCTCCGGCCCTGGCCAGAGCCGATGTGGGCATCGCCATCGGAGCGGGAACCGATGTGGCTATGGAATCCGCCGACATTGTCCTGATGAAAAACGATCTTCTGGATGTGGCCGCAGCGGTGGAGCTGAGCAGGGCCACCATCCGCAACATCAAGGAAAACCTGTTCTGGGCCTTTTTTTATAACATCATTTGCATTCCCATTGCGGCGGGATGCTTTTACGAGGCCTTTGGCTTGAAGATGAATCCCATGGTGGCGGCTCTGGCCATGAGCTTCAGCTCGGTGTTTGTGGTGACAAACGCTTTGCGGCTGCGGTTTTTCAGGCCCAAGAGAAAAGCGGCGGGGCTTTCCCGGCCTGAAAAGGAAGGGGAGGCTGCATATACAGCCCATGAAAAACATCAAAACAAAACAAAGGATCAAATCGAAAAGAATGATCTAAGAGAGAAAAATCAAAAAAGTCATGAGGAAAAAGGAGGCAGCATGATGAAAAGAGAAATGAGCGTAGAGGGCATGATGTGCCAGAACTGTGTGAAGCATGTAACAAAGGCCCTTTCGGGTGTCCCGGGAGTGGAGGATGTGAGCGTGAGCCTTGAAGGAAAAAACGCGGTAGTGGAAGCGCCGGATTCCGTAACGGATGAGACGCTGAAGGCGGCCGTGGAAGAGGAAGGCTATCAGGTGACGGCGATTTGGCATAAATGAAGGCGGACAAGGAGAAGGTGGTACGCGCCGTCAAGATTGCCCGGGGTCAGCTGGACGGGGTGCTGCGGATGATAGAGGAGGATCGCTACTGTGTGGATATCTCCAATCAGCTTCTGGCAACCCAGGCTATTTTGAAAAACGCCAACCGGGAAATCCTGCAGGCCCATATCCGCAACTGCGTCAGGGAAGGCCTGCATACCGACAAGCCCAATCCGAAGCTGGAGGAGGCTCTTTCCCTTCTGGAAAAGCTGATTCCCTAGAGAGGAAGCGGCTTAAGGGAAAAACCGGCAGAGGGAAAAATTAGGAAAGGAAAAACGTCGTCTTATTTCAAAACGCACACAAACGCACACAAGCACACACAAACACACACAAACACACACAGAATGGAACACATTCTTCAACAGGCAGCCGCAGGGAAAGACCTTCCCTGCGGATTGTTTTTGCCCAAAAGCCGGGGCGGGATGTGATATAATAAATCCACTTAGAATTGCAGGCAGGGAGAAAGGTCATGGGGCAGGATCTGACAAAAGGACCGATCACGAAAAATATGCTGCTGTTTGCAGGGCCTATGATTTTGGGAAATCTTTTGCAGCAGCTGTACAACATAGCCGACACGCTGATCGTCAGCTGGTTTTTGGGGCCGGAGGCCCTGGGGGCTGTAGGGTCTGCCTATACCCTGATGGTGTTTCTCACATCGGTGTTTATTGGGCTGTGTATGGGCAGCGGGACTTTGTTTTCCATGGATTTTGGCCGGGGACAGGAGGAAAAGCTCAGAAACAGCATTTTTGTCTCCTTTGTGCTGATCGGAGGGGTCACCGTTGTAATCAACATACTGGTCTTTGCCCTTTTACATCCGATTTTATGGCTTTTGCAGGTACCGCAGCCGGTGTATCCCTTTATGGAGGAATATGTCCGGGTGATTTTTCTGGGCCTGTTTTTCGTCTTTTTATATAATTTTTTCGCATTTTTGCTGCGGGCTGTGGGAAATTCCGTGACACCTCTGTATTTTCTGATGGTTTCGGCGGCATTGAACATCCTTCTTGACCTGCTTTTTGTAGTGGTCTTTTCCCGGGGGGTGGCAGGCGCCGCCCTGGCCACGGTGATTTCCCAGGCCGTGGCGGGAATCGGTCTTGGAATCTACTGTTTTCTGGCCTTTCCAAAGCTCAGGCCCCTTCGAAAGGACATGGCCTTTCCTTCAAGGGTCCTCCGGCAGATTCTCGCCTATTCCCTTTCTACCAGCCTTCAGCAGTCTGTGATGAATTTCGGCATTCTGGCGGTGCAGAGCCTGATCAACAGCTTCGGACCGGTGGTGATGGCCGCCTACGCCGCGGCGGTCAAGATCGATTCCTTTGCGTATATGCCCCTGCAGGAGTTCAGCAACGCCTTTTCTACCTATACCGCCCAGAATTACGGGGCCGGAAAGGGGGAACGGATCCGCCGGGGAATCAGGAGCGCCGCCCTGGTTACCCTGATCTTCAGCCTGTTGATTTCCCTTTTGATTTTTCTTTTCGCTCCTTATTTAATGGGGGTTTTTGTGGATGGAAAGGAAAAGGAGATCATTGAGGCGGGGGTGTTGTATCTGCGTATTGAAGGCGCTTTTTATCTTGGGATCGGCTGTCTGTTTCTGCTTTACGGGCTGTACCGGGCTGTGGGCCGCCCCATGATGTCGGTGGTTTTGACGGTGATTTCCCTGGGCCTGCGGGTGGCGCTGGCTTATTCCCTTTCCGCCGTGGAAGGGATCGGAGAGGCCGGGATATGGTGGGCCATCCCCATCGGCTGGGTTTTGGCTGACATGACGGGGATTTTGTATTTCCGAAGGAAAAAGGAAGAAATCCTCTCTTTTCATCATCCCCAGCGCAGGGGCCGCACCGGGTGAGTGAAAGGGCCTGCGCCGCAGGAAAGGAAGGGGCAGGCGGGAGAGGAGGATGGCCATGAAGGACAGACGGATAACGGAAGAAAGAAGGCTGGCTTTTGAAGGGCGCCTGCGGGAGGAAGAAAGAAGCCGGGCGACAGTGGAAAAATATTGCCGGGAGGTGGTAGCTTTTTCCCGGTGGCTGGGCCGGGAGGCGGTGACAAAGGAAGCGGTGTTAAGGTGGAAGGATGCCCTGCTTGCCCGGGGGCTCAGGCCTGCGACAGTGAATGGAAAACTGACGGCGCTGTCCCGTTTTTTTTGTTTTACAGGCTGGGAGGATTGCAGGGTGCGGCAGCTGCGGCTGCAGCGAAGGATTTTTTGCGGCAGGGAAAAGGAGCTGAGCCGGGAGGAATATGAAAGGCTGGTGAGAACAGCCAGGGAAAAAGGGCAAAAGGGCCTGGCCCTTTTGCTGGAGGCGATCTGTTCCACGGGGATCCGGGTGTCGGAGGTGCGTTTTCTGACGGTGGAGGCGGCAAAGAGAGGCCGGGCGGAGATTTCTTTGAAAGGAAAGAGCCGGGTGATCCTTTTGCCGGAAAAGCTGTGCAAAAGATTGCTTTCCTATGCGGCAAAACGGGGGATTCGCCGGGGAGAGGTGTTTCTTTCAAAAACGGGAAGGAGTCTTGACCGAAGGCGGATATGGAGGGAGATGAAGGCCCTGTGCCCTCTGGCTGGAGTGCGGGCCGAAAAGGTGTTTCCCCATAATCTTAGGCATCTGTTTGCCCGGGTTTTTTATGAAATCACCCGGGATATTTCAAAATTGTCGGACGTTTTGGGCCATTCCTCTATGGAGACCACAAGGGTGTATCTGATTTCCGCAGGCGCGGAGCACCGGCGGGCGCTGGAACGGATGCGGCTGATTTTATAGCTGAAGGGAAAATCAGGGGAACAGAATTTACCTTCTGTCCTTCCGCCTGAAAGCCCCTGGGATATAATTCTCCATGTTATGTTATTATAAAAAATCTCTTATGGATAAATCAAGTAGATAAGGGAATTTTCAAACATTTTTTGACCGTTTTTTCCACGGGAAAAAGCCCCCGAAGCAAAGGCCATTTCAGGGGGCCTGATTTTCTGTTGGCTTCTTTGCGCTGTTCGATGCTTTTTTGTCAAATAATGAAAAAACGAATAAATTTTCTTTTTCCGTATTTGCTTAAAAACCGAAGATGAATC
>CALWZU010000039.1 GCA_944386095.1 uncultured Clostridia bacterium
ATGTCAAGGAATTTCTGGAGGAGGCTTTGCCCTATTTGGGCGTTGCTCCCGAATATACACCCGAAGAAGAAGCCATGCTGGCCCGTCAGTCCATTACCGTGGCGGACGTGGTAGGCAGAAGCGCGGAAAGCGCGGCAAACGCCCTGGGACGGCAGGGGCTGCAGGCGGTGATTCTGCCTGAACAGTCGGATCCCCAGTCAGAGGTGCTGGATCAGTATCCCAAGGCGGGAGAAAAGGTGGAATCGGGCTCCACTGTCTTTATTTATACAGAATAACCCTGTAATCCTTTTAACGGAGGGAAAGAAGCATGAATAAACAGGAATTGCTCAGACAGATCGATATCTCCCCAAAACAGATGGAAGGGCTTCCGGAGGAAATCCCCGGGATCGCCTATGATTCCCGGAAGGTAAAGCCGGGGGATCTGTTTGTGTGTATACCGGGTTATACAAGCGACGGGCACCGCTATATCGCTGACGCCGTGAAAAAGGGCGCTTCCTGCGTTATGGTCCAGACCGGGTGCGCCTACGAAACGCCTCAGGTTCCGGTAGTCCAGGTGAAAGACACAAGAGACGCTCTTTCCGCCATGTCCGAGCATCTGTTTCATGATCCTTCCCGAAAGCTTTTGATCATCGGCGTCACCGGCACAAACGGAAAGACCACCATCACCTATATGCTGGAAAGGGTGCTTTTGACGGCGGGAAAAAGCCCCGGGCGCATCGGCACGATTTCCTACAAGGCCGGAAGCCATGTGTACGAAGCGGTAAACACCACCCCCGAATCCTATGAGCTTTCCCGCATGTTCCGCCAGATGCTGGATGAGGGAAACGACAGCTGCGTAATGGAGGTCTCATCCCACTCTCTGGCCTTGCACCGGGTGGAGCATGTGGAATTTGACATCGGGATCTTTACCAATCTCACCGAAGACCATCTGGATTTTCATCCGGACTTTGAGGCCTATTTTCAGGCGAAAAAACGCCTGTTTTCCCTTGTAAAAAAAGCCGGCCTGATCAATATCGACGATCCCTATGGAAGCCGGATGTACCGGGAACTGAAGGAGGAGGGCCGCAGGGTCTTTTCCTGCTCGGTCAAAGACCAGCAGGCTGACTATTATGCCCGTGTGCTGGAAAAAACAGATACCTATTCACAGGTCTGTTTGTATCATCAAAAGCAAAGGCTGACCGAAATGAGGATTCCCATTCCGGGCAGCTTTTCCGTGTATAACGGCCTTTGCTCCTTTGCCGCCGCCTGCGAAGGAGGCATTTCTCCGGAAACGGCCAAGGAGGGCATCCAGAGCCTTCCCGGCGTACCCGGCCGCTTTGAGCTGGTTCCCAATTCCCGGGGCGTGGTGGTGATCGTGGATTATGCCCATACCCCGGACGCTCTTATCAAGGTGCTGGATACCGCCAACGAATTTAAAAAAGGAAGGCTGATCTGCGTCTTTGGCTGCGGCGGAGACAGAGACAGGAAAAAACGGCCCATGATGGGAAGAGCCGCCGGGCAGCGGTGCGATTACGCTATCATCACCAGCGATAATCCCAGAACCGAGGATCCGGAAAAAATCATGAAGGATGTGGAAGAAGGCATAACAGATACGCCTTGTCCCTATGAAATGATCCAGGACCGCCGGCAGGCGATCGAAAGGGCCATAGGCATGTATCAAAAGGGGGATGTGATCCTGGTGGCAGGCAAGGGCCATGAGGATTATCAGATCATCGGCACCGAAAAGCATCATTTTGACGATAAGGAAGTTATCTCTCAGGTTTTAAGCCAAAACGGCTGAAGGGAGCGCCGCTCCCGGGGCGGAAGGCCCGCCCGGATATTTTCGGAAGGAAAGAAAACCATGAAACCGTTTACCATAAAGGATATTCTGGGCGCCGTTTCAGAGGGCCGCCTTGCAGCAGGGGACAGACAGAATCTAAGCCGGCTTATGGGCCGGGTGATAACCGGGGTTTCCACAGATACCCGCACCCTTGAAAGGGGGGATCTGTTCGTGGCGCTCCAGGGGGAAACCGACGGGCACCGGTATGTGGAAAAAGCCCTGGAAAAGGGCTGCGCTGCCGTGCTGATTTCCAATCCCCAGGCCTGTCCAAGGGAAATCCCCGCCGTAATCGTCGAGGATACCTTAAAGGCCCTGCAGCAGCTTGCCGCCTGGTATCTTTCCAGGTTTTCCCTGAAAAAAATCGCCGTCACCGGCAGCACGGGAAAAACCACCACAAAAGAAATGCTCTATGCCCTTCTTTCCACTACCTACCAGACCATGAAAAACAAGGGCAATTATAATAACCATATCGGATTGCCGTTGACGGCGTTTACCGTAGAGGACCGGCATGAGATGGGGATCTTTGAAATGGGCATGAGCGGCCTTGGAGAAATCCATCTGATGGCGGACATTCTCCGGCCTTGGGGGGCGATTATCACAAATGTGGGGCTGTCCCATATCCAGCGCCTTGGAAGCCGGGAAAACATTCTGGCTGCAAAGCTGGAGGTAGCGGACTTTTTTCAGAAGGACGCGTTTTTGGTCATAAACGATGATAACGATCTGCTTCACCGGGCCTTTCAGGAGGAAAAGCCCTACCGGGTGATTCCGGTGGGATCAGGGGAGGGGCTTGATTTTCGGATCCTTTCCGTTACGGCGGAAAAAAATGAAGGCATCCGCCTTTCCATGAGCCTTTCGGGCAGAACGGAAATATTCGATATACCTTTGCCGGGCGTTCATAACGGTTACAATGCGGCTGAGGCAATCGCGGCTGCGGTATATCTTGGGGTCAGCCCCCAGGCCTGCAGACGGGCCCTTGAGGACTTTCACAATACCGATAAACGCCTTGCGATGCTGGAGGCGCCGGGAGATGTACGGATCATCGACGACACCTACAACGCCAGCCCTGATTCCATGAAGGCGGCTCTTTCCGTTTTAAAGCAGGCTGAAGGCAGCAGGAAAATCGCGGTTTTGGGAGATATGTTCGAAATGGGACAGCTTGCCGTGGATTTTCACCGGCAGGTGGGTCAGTTTGCGGCAAATGAGGGCGTGGATATACTTTTGACAACCGGTGAAAACGCTCTTTGGATCCGGCAGGGAGCGGAAAATTTCATGAAACAGGAATACTGCCGCCATTTTGCGGATAAAACAGAATTGACGGAAGCGCTTCTGGCCCTTTTGAAACCAGGGGATGTGGTCCTGGTCAAGGGTTCCAGGGGGATGCATATGGAAGAAATCGTGGCATCCATCCAAAAAAGATAAGATTCATCTCAAAGAACAGGAGAGACTAAGAAATGGACATCACACTGCAAGCGCATTATCCCCTGATCATCGCGATGATTATGGCCTTTGTGATCACCGTGATCCTGGGTTTTCCCTCGATCCCGCTGCTCAGACGGCTGAAAGCAGGACAAAGCATAAGAGAGGACGGGCCGAAAAGCCATCTGGCAAAGGCGGGTACGCCCACCATGGGCGGGCTGTTTTTAATCGCCGCTGCGGTGGTGACCACCCTTTTGGTGGAGCCCTTCAGCCCGGACATCCTGGTGCTGGTTTTGTCGGCGGTGGTGTTTGGGATCATCGGCTTTATCGACGATTTTATCAAGGTGGTGCTCAGGCGGAATCTGGGCTTGAGAGCCTGGCAGAAAATGGGCCTGCAGATTATCGCCGCCGGGGGACTGGCTGTCTATCAGCTGAAGGTTTCCGCCTTCGGGACCAGCATTTTCGTGCCTTTTATCAATACGAATCTGGAACTGGGCGTATGGTATGTGCCCTTTGTGGTGGTTTTCACCGTAGCGGTAGTCAACAGCGTGAACCTGACAGACGGCCTTGACGGACTGGCGGCCGGCGTGACGGCGATGGTGTCTTTGTTTCTGGGGCTGACAGCCGTACGCTTTGCTTATGAGGGCATCGGCGTCTACGGGGGCGCTGTCGCGGGAGCCTGCCTGGGCTTTCTGGTATATAACAGCAAGCCCGCCCGGGTGTTTATGGGGGATACGGGATCCCTGGCCCTGGGGGGCGCGGTAGCGGCTATGGCGGTGCTGATGAATGTGACGCTGATCATACCATTTTTGGGAGGGATATTCCTTGCGGAAGCCCTGTCGGTGATCATTCAGGTTACGTATTACAAAAAGACGCATAAACGGTTTTTCAGAATGGCGCCTCTCCACCATCATTTTGAAATCGGCGGATGGGGAGAGAGGAAGGTTGTCATCGTATTTTATCTGGTCACGCTGATTTTATGCGTGATCAGCGCTTGGATTCTTTGGTAGAGGTTTTTGGAAAAAGGGGAAGCAGCATGGAATGGAAAAACAAACGCCTTCTTGTGGCGGGAATGGGAAAAAGCGGACGCAGTGTGATGGAGGCGGCCCTTGCCCTTGGAGCCAGGGCGGCTTTATATGATCAAAAAAACGAGGATATGATCGATTCGCAGCTGAGGGAGCTTGCCCGGCAAAAGGGGATGGACTGCTATTTCGGCATCTTGCCGCCGGAGGAAGAAGAATTTGACGCTTTGGTGGTCAGCCCGGGGATCCCCATGACCCAGGAGATCGTTTTATACGCCAAGAGGAAAAATATTCCGGTGCTGGGGGAACTGGAGCTTGCCTGGGAGCTGTCCCGGGGAAGGTGGATCGCCATAACAGGCACCAACGGGAAAACCACCACCACCAGCCTTGTGGGAGAGATCCTCAGACAGGCGGGGAAAGACGTTCGGGTGGTAGGCAATATCGGCACCGCCGCTATCAGTCAGGTTTTATCCTCCGATGAAAGCACCTGGTTCGCGGCGGAGGTATCCAGCTTTCAGCTGGAAACCATCCGGCAGTTTCATCCGGCGGTTTCGGCTGTTTTGAATATTACCGCCGATCATCTGAACCGCCATGGGAGCATGGAAGGCTATATAAACGCCAAGGCCCGTATTTTTGAAAACCAGGGCCCTGACGATTTCTTTGTGGTCAACCGGGACTGTCCTGAAGCCTTTGCCTTGGCAAAACAAACCGGGGCGAGGGTATTTCCTTTTTCGGTAAAAGAGTCTTTGGAGGAAGGCTGTTTTGTTCAAAAAGGACATATCCTGGCGAGAAGGGAAGGAAAAGAGGAAATCCTCGGAAGCTGTGGGGATCTGCAGATCCCCGGCGTTCATAATCTGGAAAACGCCCTGGCGGCGGCGGCTATGTGCTGGTGCGCCGGCATCGGAGCCCAGGCCATCCGGGAGGGGCTGAAAAGCTTTCAGGGGGTAGAGCACAGGATCGAATATGTGGATACCATCGATGGCGTGTCCTATTACAACGATTCAAAGGGAACCAATACCGACGCGGCCTCCAAGGCGATCGACGCCATGCGGCAGAGCATCATCCTCATCGCCGGCGGATATGACAAAGGGGAGAGCTTTGAAAGCTGGATCCGGTCATTTCAGGGCAGGGTGAAGCATATGATGCTGCTGGGGCAGACTGCGCCACTGATTGCCCAGGCAGCCCGCAATGAAAGCTTTTTTGCCTTTACGCAGCTGCCGGATCTGGCCTCTTGCGTAAGGGAAGCTTCCCAGATGGCCCGGCCAGGGGATGTGGTGCTTTTGTCTCCCGCCTGCGCCAGCTGGGGGATGTACGAAAACTACGAACAAAGAGGAAGGGAGTTTAAAGCCCTTGTGAAGGAGATAAGGAGACGGAAAGATGGAACTGAGGAAATCCGGTGATTTTATCCTGAAATTCATGGTGACCTGCCTGGTGATTTTCGGCATTATCATGGTATTCAGCTCCAGCTATTATTCGGCGTTGAACGCAGAGGGAGATGCCTATTACTATCTGAAAAGGGTAATCCTTTGGGCCCTGATCGGAGGGGTCCTGATGACCATTACCAGCAATATCCCCTATAGGCTTTACGCCCACTGGGCGCCTATGATCATGCTGGTAGCCGTGGGACTTCTGATTCTGGTGCTGACGCCTCTTGGGCATAACCTTAATGGGGCCAACCGATGGATCGGCGTAGGCCCTATCACCATTATGCCCGGGGAACTGTGCAAGCCGGCGGCGGCGATTTTTACGGCCTGGTTTCTCGGCCGGGATCTGGAGAGGGTCCGGGATCTGAAACTCGGCGTTTTGCCCCTTTTGGCCCTGGTGGTGCTGTGCTGCGGCCTGATCATGCTGCAGCCTAACCTGAGCACGGCGGTAACGGTGGCCTCTGTTGTGGTGGTCATCATGATCGCCGCAGGCATGGATCTGAAATATCTGGTTTTTATGGCTGCTGCCGGCGTGGTCGCCGTTGTGGGGCTGATTCTCATCGAACCCTACCGGCTTGCCCGTCTGACCAGCTTTCTGGATCCCTTTGCGGATCCGCTGAATACCGGATTTCAGGCGGTTCAGTCCTTGCTGGCCCTGGGTTCGGGGGGGCTGTTTGGAGTCGGTCTTGGAAAGAGCATTCAAAAGACCCTGTATCTTCCCGAACCGCAAAATGACTTTATTTTTGCCATCATCGGAGAAGAACTGGGCTTTATAGGCTGTATTCTTTTGCTTTTGGCCTTCCTTGTTCTGATCTGGCGGGGGATTCACATTTCCATCAACGCCAGGGATAATTTCGGGATGCTGCTTGCCACCGGGATCACGGGCATGATCGCGATTCAGGTGGTTTTGAATATTGCGGTTGTCACCTCTTCGGTACCGGCAACCGGCGTAGCCCTGCCCTTTATCAGCTGGGGGGGCAATTCCCTTGCTATCTTCATGGCCTGTGCGGGGATCCTTAACAATATTTCGAAAAGCGCGCCACAATACTAGAAAGCAAAGAGGTGAAAGGAGCCAGTGCGAGTCATTATGGCCTGCGGCGGCACAGGGGGGCATATTTATCCGGCCCTTGCCATTGCGGATACGATCAAACGAAAACACCCGGAAGCGGAGATTCTGTTTATCGGCACCAAAGCGGGAATGGAAAATCAAATCGTTCCCGCCAACGGCTATCCGATCAAAAGCATCGATGCGGCGGGTATCAATCGAAAAAAAATATGGAAAAACATCGGGACGCTGCACAAGGCCTTTGAGGGCTACGGAGAGGCCCGGCGGATCATCGACGGCTTTCAGCCTGATCTGGTAGTGGGAACCGGCGGCTACGTATGCGGGCCGGTAGTGCTGGCGGCGCATAAAATGAAGATTCGGACGGCCATCCATGAACAAAACGCTTTCCCGGGGATGACCAATAAGCTTTTATGCCGGATCGCCGACAAGGTGTTTATCAGCTTCGAAGAATCCAGGAAATATTTTAAAGAGAAAAAGACAGATGAAAAAGAGGGCCATATCGTTTTGACGGGAAATCCCCTTCGGCGGGGGTTTGTAATGAGCGACAAAAAAGTGGCCAGGGAAAGGCTGGGGGTAAAGGACCATCAGTTAATGGTGCTGTGCTTTGGAGGCAGCCTGGGCTCTCCCCGTATCAACGAGCTGATGCTCAAGCTCATCGGCCTGTTTAACCGGGTGGAGGATGTGGCGATCTATTTTGTGACCGGCAGCAAGCACTATGAACAGATCCGGGAAAAGCTGGAGGACAACGAGGAGCCTGCGGGAGACAATATCCGGATTTTTCCCTATATTGAGAATATGCCCGAGTATATGGGCGCTGCGGATGTGATCATCAGCCGCGCCGGCGCCCTGACCATCGCGGAGCTGACCGCCTGCGGAAAGCCCGCCATCCTGATTCCTTCGCCTTATGTAACGGGCAATCATCAGTATTATAACGCCAAGGTCATGGCGGATAAAGGGGCGGCGGTATTGATCGAGGAAAAGGATCTGCGGGATGAGGCCGTTATCCAGGTGATCTCCCAGATGCGGAAAAGCCGGGAGATGATCCGGGTAATGGAAGCTGCCAGCCGCAGCCTGGCTAAGACCGACGCCGCAGAGACCATTTATGAGCAGATCAGGGGATATATCGAAAGATAAACCGGTATAGCAAAAGCGTTCCTGTTTCTTTAGGGGCAGGAAAGAAAGATAACAAAGGCCCATGCCGGAGAAAAACGCCTATGGATGAATACAAGAAATTTTTTGAACAAAGAGACAGACAACGTCCCCGGCTGGAGGATGTCCAGGTGGATATGGCCGTGCCTGTGGAGGAACGTCAGAAAAAAAGAAAGGGAAGAAGGACAAGCCGCCGAAGACGCTTTCTGATGTTTCTTTTGACGCTGATTTTGCTGATTGCGGGATCCGGCGGGCTGTTTTACGCCCATACCCACGATATGCTCAACATCGAGGAAATCCAGGTTTCGGGCAATGTCCATTATGAGACCGGCCAGATCGTGGAAATGGCGGGAGCCGTTACCGGTCAGAGGCTTTTGACCGAGGATACGGGCGCTATGGAGGAGGCTCTTCTGAGGGCTCCTTACATAAAGGCGGCGACGGTTTCCAAGCGTTTGCCCCATACTCTGAAAATCACCGTTATTGAGCGGGAGGAGGCCTACGCGGTTTCTCTGGC
>CALWZU010000040.1 GCA_944386095.1 uncultured Clostridia bacterium
AAAATCCTTTCGTTTCACACAAATCCGGTATTTCCCTCAGGCTGAAACGGAAACCCCCTGCCGGAAATCCGGCGCTGATCCCAAACAGAAAGGAGGCCCGCCCTTGGAACATTCGTTAAAAAAACAAAAAGAAGAAGGACGGATTTACATCGCCATCGATCTGAAATCCTTTTACGCTTCAGTGGAATGCCGGGAACGGGGTCTGGATCCTCTTGATACCAATCTGGTAGTAGCAGACGAAAGCCGCACCGACAAAACCATTTGCCTGGCCGTTACGCCAACGCTGAAAAGCTATGGCATTTCCGGGCGCTGCCGCCTGTTTGAGGTCAGACAAAAGCTGCGCCAGGCCAATGACGGCCGCCGCCGTGACGCTCCAGGCCGCCGCCTTACCGGCTCCTCCTTTCGTTATTCAGAGCTGCTGGCCAATCCCCGTCTTGCGGCGGATTTTATCATCGCACCGCCCAGAATGGGATATTACATGGCATACAGCGCCCGGATCTACCAGATCTATATGAAATACGTCGCGCCGGAGGACATCGTCGTCTATTCCATCGATGAAGTATTTATGGATATAACCGACTATATCAAGGCCTACGGCCTTTCGCCCCGGGAACTGACCATGAAAATCATCCTGGATGTTCTGGAAACCACTGGAATCACGGCGACAGCCGGGATCGGAACCAATCTGTATCTGTGCAAAATCGCCATGGATATCATGGCAAAGCATATTCCCGCAGATCAAAACGGTGTGCGGATCGCCTTTCTGGACGAGACGCTCTACCGTCAAAGCCTTTGGGATCACCGGCCCTTAACGGACTTTTGGCGCATCGGCAGAGGCTATGAAAAAAAGCTGGAAAATAACGGTCTGTTTACCATGGGGGACATTGCCAGATGCTCTCTTACCAACGAAGATCTTTTATACCGCCTCTTTGGAAAAAATGCGGAGCTTCTCATCGATCATGCCTGGGGCTGGGAACCCTGCACAATAGAGGCGATCAAAGCCTATAAGCCTTCCTCCAGCAGCCTCAGCTCCGGGCAGGTGCTCAAGCAGCCCTACCCGGCGGACAAGGCCCGGCTGGTTCTTCGGGAAATGGCGGATTTGATGGCCTTGGAGCTTGTGGACAAAAAACTGGTAACAGATCAGCTTGTCCTTACCATCGGCTATGATGTGGAAAATCTCACCGATCCAAAACGCCGCTCCCGTTACAAGGGGCAAATCGTAAAGGATGCCTACGGAAGAAGCCTTCCCCGCCACAGCCACGGAACCGAAAACCTTCCCGGATACAGCTCTTCCTCAAAGGAAATCACCCATGCCGCCGCAATGCTGTTTGACCGCATCGCCGACTCTCATTTGCTCATCCGGAGGCTGACCCTTTCCCTTTGTCACCTGATCCGGGAAGAGGAGCTGCCGGAGCAGAAAACGGTCATTGAACAAATGGATCTGTTTACCGACTATGAGGCCCTTGATTCAAAGAGACAAACGGAAAAAAAGGAGCGCCAAAAGGAAAGGCGTATGCAGGAAGCCCTGCTGACCATCAAAAAGAAATTTGGGAAAAACGCCATACTAAAGGGCATGAATCTGGAAGACGGCGCTACGGCCCGAGAACGAAACCGTCAGATAGGAGGACATCGCAAATGAAACAAACCGGCCCTTACGAAGATATACTGCACCTTCCCCATCATGTTTCTTCCCGCCGGCCTCAAATGCCCATGGCAGACCGGGCCGCCCAGTTTTCCCCCTTTTCCGCCCTTACAGGCTATGAAGAGGTCATTGAGGAAACAGGCCGGTTCACAGAAGAAAGGCCCGTCCTCGGGGAAGAAGACATACAGCTTTTGAACCGGCGCTTCCAGCTGCTCCTAAAGCGGGAAAAAGCCCCTGTCCCCGTAACCATCACCTATTTTCTTGCTGATAAAACAAAATCCGGCGGCACGTATATGACGGCCTCCGGCTTTATTGAAAAAATCGACATCTTAAACAGGGTCATAACCATGAGCCAGGGCATCCACATTCCCATGGATGACATCCTGGCCCTGGAGGGGGAGCTGTTTGAGTAGATTTCTTAATCCTGGCTTTCCTCCTGCCGAGCTTCAGCTCCGGTCCGGCCTTCCGCCTCTCCGGTATACTGGACCTTCGCATATTTTATGGTCTCTCCCCACCGGCTGAACTTTTCTTCGTATTCCGTCGTCACATCCTTGGCCCTCAGGCCGCTGGCGTGCAGATCATAGGAAAGCTCCCGCAGGGAAAACCCGAAATCGTGAAATTCCTGCAGGGAAAAATCAAATAAAGGATCATTGTCCGTTTTAAACTGAATCTGTCCGCCGGGACGCAGGAATTCCTTGTATTCTGCAAGAAAACGGCCGTGGGTCAGCCTGCGCTTGGCGTGTCTTGCCTTAGGCCAGGGATCGCTGAAGTTCAGGTAAATCCCTGCGATCTCATCCTTGGCGAAATACGCTCCGGGATGCTTGAAAAACTCGCAGACAAAAACCACATTGGCAAGACCGCTCTGATAAGCCCTCTGCGCGCTCCGTAAAAGCACCCGCTCCTGGCCCTCCACGCCGATATAATTCCTGTCGGGATGAAGCTGGGCTTGGCGGATCAGAAACTGTCCTTTCCCGCAGCCCATTTCAAGAAAAATGGGATTTTCATTGCCGAAAACCCCCTTCCAGTTTCCCTTTCGTTCCATCGCCCCTGACACGATATACCGGCGCAGGCGCTCGAATTTTTCCGTCGCTCCTTTGACTCTTCTGTATCTCATAAAATATGTTCCCTTTAAAGCTTTTTTCTGAACCGATTTTTCTTCTGCCTTTGAGTTTTTCCTTCAAAAGCCTTTCTTATGTATACATGGATTTTCCAAGATCCTTATGGGTAAATGTGAACCGGCGTATTCTTTTCCACCAGGGGCCACAGCTCGCGGATATCCTCATCATCAAGGGATACGCAGCCCGCCGTCCAGTCGTAGGCGCTGCCCTTTCCGTGTATGCCGATCTTTCCGCCCAGATCTGTTTCCCAATCAGGACGAAGTCCCTTTTGGATCGCCTGGATGATACGCCGGTATTCCTCCTGATCGATGATCCCCTCCCGCAGACCCCGTTCGGCGTCCTTGTCATTGGGATAACTCAGGCCCAGAAATAACGTAAATTTACTCTGTTCATTTTTTGTACAGATGTAATAATCTCCTTCCGGTACCCTGCCGTCTCCTTCCCGTATTTTCGCGCCCTTTGGAGAAAAGCCCAGACCTACCCGGTACTGCTTGATCCGTTGGCCGTCCTGCCACAGCTCCAGCCTTCTGTCTTCCTTGTAAATTCTGATCTCCCTGTTCATGCCGTCCATTCACTCCTTGCCATAGCGTATCCCGGAGCGTTTCTCCGGGAGAGGGCATACCTTCATTTTCTACAATTATATTATATCTCAGGGGAAAAAACACCCATTCGTAAAAGATTCACCCGGCCACCGCCTGAAAATTTACCTGCGGCGGCCTTAAGGCTGCCCCTTTGCGCCCTAAAACAAACCTGCTTCCCTTACCGATAAGCCACCTTGTTGGATTCTCGCTGGGCTTCAAACCAGAATACCACTCCATCCTCCACATTTTCCGCTCCATAGGGATAGCCGTGCATCTGAAGGATATTTTTGGCGATGGACAGTCCCAGCCCGGTTCCCTTTTCTTCCTTTTCGGTTTTGGCTTTATAGAAGCTCTCCCATAAATAGGGCATATCCGCATCCTTGATATGCTCTCCCTCGTTCCAGACGGAAATGCGCAGCCGATCTCCCGTTTCCCGGGTTTCCAGGATGATCCGGCAGCCCTCACTGGTATGCTTCAGCGCATTGGTCACAAAATTGGTCAGCACCTGCTCCAGACGAAAATCATCCGCATAGACGATAAACTCCCTCTGGAAGCTTTCCTCATCAAACTCAAAGCGCACGTTCTGCTTGTCCGCCAAAGCCTTATATTTTTCCGTTACCGTCTCCAAAAGGCCGTATATATCAAAATAATCCTTGGTGATCGTAAAGGTGCCCGCCTCGATCTGAGACAGATCCAGCATTCCCTTGACCATTCGGCTCATCTTGTCCGTTTCATCCCGGATGATCTCAAAATACCGTTCCCGTTCCGCCTCATCCTCCACCATGCCGTCCTCGATGGCTTCAAGATAGCTGTTGATGATGGCGATGGGCGTCTGCATTTCATGGGAAGCCTGGGCGATAAACTGCTTACGCAGCGTATCCATGTTTTTTTCCTTTTCCAGCTCGTCCTTCAGCCCTTTGATGTTGGCCTCCAGCTTTTCGCCCAGTTCATTGAGGGTCTGGCCCAGCTGTCCGATCTCATCCTCCCTGGTGCCTTTATATTTTACGGAAAAATTCAGCTTTCCCATTTGCCCGGCAATATAGTTCAAATTCAGAAGGGGCGAGGTGATGCTTCGGGAGAGGATATAGGCGCTGTCCATGGAAATAATCGTGGCGATCAAAATCGTAAAGGTCAGGATCCGCTTGATGATCTCCACCGTATCGTTGATGGCTTTTACCGGGATATTGATAATGGCAAGCCAGCCGTTGTCATAACGCTCGCAATATAAATAGCCGGTGGTCACGTTTTTTTCCACATACTCAAACACCTGGCTGCCTCCCGGAGGCAGTTCCAGCGCATTGCGGGGGATCACGCTCACCGTGTTGTTCTCCTCCCAGCTGCCGCTGCCGAAAATCAGTTCGTTTGTCTCATCCAGAATCAGGATTCGTCCCCCCATCTGGATACTCAGATCCTCCATGTTATAAATGAATTCCGCAAAGCTCCCGTCATCCTGCAAAAGCCTTTCGATCTGATCGGAGGCCTGATTGGCCTGATTGATTTTCATGGAATAATAGATGTTTTCTGAAAAGGCGGTGACGATAAACAGCGCCACCGCCTGAATAACCAGCATCGTTACCAGTATGATCACAAAATTCTTGATAAAAATCGACTTTTTCATGCTGCATCTCTCGCCCTGCCGGCATCACTTTATTTTCCTTCGTCCTCTTCAATATAAAACCGGTAGCCTACGCCCCGAACCGTCTGTATTTCACAGCCGGAGTCCTTGATCTTGCTGCGCAGGCGTTTGATATGGGTGTCGATGGTCCGCATGTCCCCGTAATAATCATAGCCCCAGATTTTGTCGATAATGGTTTCCCTGGAAAGGGCGATGTCCGCGTTTTCCCAGAAAAGCATCAGAAGATCGTATTCCTTTGGAGAAAGCTCCAGCTCCTTGCCATCCAGGATCACCCGGTGAGCCCGTACATTGATTTTGATCTTTCCCGCTTCCAGAATATTGCTGTCTGCGGAACGAACGCTGCGCCGGATCAGGGACCGGACCCGCATCATCAGTTCCCGATTGCTGAAAGGCTTTGTGACATAATCATCCGCTCCCAGTTCAAAGCCGAAAACCCGGTCGTTTTCTTCGCTTCTGGCGGTGAGCATGATAATGGGCACATCGGAGGTTTTGCGGATCTCCCGGCAGCAGGACCAGCCGTCGATCCCGGGCATCATCACATCCAAAATGACAATGTCCATCTCTTTTTCCCGAAACAGCTCCAGAGCCTGCTCCCCGTCCTCTGCTTCGTAAACATGATAGCCTTCTTTTTTCAGGTATTTCGCCACGATTTCCCTTAGCTTTTGTTCATCCTCCGCCAGCAAAACATTTTCCATAGCCATTTCTTCCGCCTCCCTGCCTAATGGATGTTTCCGTTGTTTTCCTGTATTGTCCCATAGGATTATGTCAATTATGTGTCAAATTTATTTCTTTTGTCACAATTCATTCAGGAAGGCTTTCCTCAGGACACCAGGATCCGTTGGAGGATCAAGGCTCCCAGCATAAGGAGGGTGATCCCCATAGCAAGGCCGTCCCGCCAGGTATATCGCAGCTGATGCAGACGGGTACGGTTTTCCCCGCCCCGATAACAACGGGATTCCATAGCCATAGCCAGCTCTTCCGCCCGGCGGATGGCGCTGATAAACAAAGGCACCAGAATGGGAATCAGCCCTTTGGCCCGGCGGATCAGGTTGCCGCTTTCAAAATCCGCCCCTCTTGCCATCTGCGCTTTCATGATTTTATCCGTTTCCTCCAAAAGAGTGGGGATGAACCGCAGGGCGATGGACATCATCATCGCCAGCTCATGGGCGGGAACGCCCACCCGCTTAAAAGGATTCAAAAGGGCTTCGATTCCGTCTGTCAGGCTGATGGGCTTTGTGGTCAGCGTCAGAAGGGAAGATCCCAGAATCAGCATAAACAGACGGAGGGCCATAAAAACAGCTGTCCTCAGCCCTTCCTCCGTAACCGTAAGAAAGCCGATCTGGGCAAGCACATGGCCCTTTGTCATGAACAAATTGATCACAAAGGTCAAAAGGATGATAAATACGATCATCTTCATCCCCTTGAGCATAAAGCGGACCGGAACCTTTGAAATCCATATGCAGGCGGCCAGATATCCTATGGTCAAAATAAAGCTGAAAAAATTGACCATCACAAACAGAGCCGCAATAAAAATCAAGGTGGCGATGATCTTCATTCTGGGATCCAGACGATGAATAAAGGATTCTGCGGGATAATACTGTCCCAGGGTAATATCTCTCAGCATAGCTCATTCATTTCCCTTCAGTAAAGTTTCGATCCGGCTGACCGCCTGATCCATGGTCATCATGGGGCCATGAAGATGGATACCCCGTTTTTCCAGCTGCAAAGCCAGCTGCATGGTGTCGGGAAGCTCCAGGCCGATGGCTTCGATCAGCTTCCCATTTTGATAAACCTCCTGGGGCGTCCCCATCGCTGCGATCCTTCCCCGGTCCATCACGATGATCCTGTCGGCTGCCTCCGCCACATCGCTCATATTATGGGAAACCAAAATGATATTGTTTTTCTCGTGACGGTGGATTTCCTCCAGCATCCGGATAATATCGTCATGGGCTTTAGGATCCAGTCCCGCCGTAGGCTCGTCCAGAATCAATACCTTCGGCTTCATGGCGATCACCCCGGCAATAGCGGCCCGGCGCTTCTGCCCCCCGGAAAGCTCAAAGGGGGAGCGATCCTTCAGCCGCTCATAGGAAAGCCCTACAAGCTCCATGGCCTCCCTGACTCTTTTCTGCGCCTCTTCCTTTTCCAGGCCCAGATTCAGGGGGCCAAAGGCCACATCCAGGGAAACGGTTTCTTCAAAAAGCTGGTATTCCGGATATTGAAACACCAGGCCGACCTGCTTTCGGATCTCGCTGAGCTTCACATCCTTTGCGGTGATGTCCACTCCGTCAATGAGGATCCTGCCGCTGTCAGGCTTTAAAATCCCGTTCAGCTGCTGGATCAGGGTCGACTTGCCCGACCCGGTATGGCCGATAATTCCGGTGAATTCTCCGGTTTGTATGGTAAAGCTTACATCTGAAAGAGCCGCCGTTTCGTAGGCCATGCCCTTATTATAAATGTAAGTCAAATGCTCTGCTTGAATCGACATTGTCGCTGCTCTTTTCTCTGTCTTTTATCTGTAAAAACGATCCTGCGATCCTAGGATCGCTTTTCATCCAAACGCCCATATTGGCTTTGTATAGCCTCTGTCAGTTCTTCCATATGGATAATGTCCCCGGGGATTTCGATCCCTTTCTGCCGCAGCCGGTAAGCCAGCTCCGCCGCAAAGGGCACCGCCAGGCCCAGGGCCTTTAATTCCTCTACCCTGCAAAAGATTTCTCTGGGACTGCCGTCCATTTTCACATGTCCATCATGCATAATGATGACCCGGTCCGCCTCGGCGGCCTCCTCCATAAAATGGGTGATCAGTACCACCGTCTTTTTTTCTTTTTGGTTCAAGGTCCGGATGATTTCCAGTACGTCCCGTCGTCCCTTGGGATCCAGCATAGCCGTAGGTTCGTCAAAGACGATACATTCCGGCAGCATGGCGATGACCCCGGCGATGGCGATTCTTTGCTTCTGGCCGCCGGAAAGCATATGAGGCGCCTTTTTCCGAAATTCATACATATTTACCGCCTTTCAAGACCCATCCACCCGACGGCGGATCTCCTCCGGCGCTATACCCAGATTTTCCGGCCCAAAGGCCACGTCATCCTCCACAATGGCGGAAACCATCTGATTGTCGGGATTTTGAAATACCATCCCTACCTTCTGACGGATATTCCAGATTTGGGACGAGTCTGCGGTATCCAGCTCCTCCACCAGTATCCGGCCGGATTCAGGCAAAAAAAGCCCGTTGATATTTTTGGCAAGGGTGGACTTGCCGGAGCCGTTGCGCCCGATAATCGCCGTAAAGCTTCCTTTTTCAATTTGAAAATCCACATCCTCCAGGGCCTTAACAAAAACCTGGTCATGCTCCCTTTGATAGGAAAAGGTTACATGCTCCACCTGGATCATTGCGTCTGTTGTTTCTTTCATCACTCTTATATACAGTTTTATTCTTTTTTGTACAGTCAGAAGGGTTTAATAGAACAAGAGGACGGTACTTATGCTAAAGTGCCGTCCTCCGCTTTCTTCGATTTACACCAGCTGGATCATAACCATTTCCGCCGCATCGCCCTTTCTTGGGCCAAGCTTCAAAAGTCTTGTATATCCGCCGTTTCTATCTTTATACTGCGGTGCGATTTCTTCGAACAGTTTGGTTACTACATCCTCGTCCAGCACATATGAGAGAACCTGTCTTCTCGCGTGCAGGTCGCCTCTTTTTGCCAGCGTGATCATTTTTTCCGCGATCCGTCTGGTTTCCTTGGCTCTCATTTCTGTGGTGGTCATTTTTCCTTCCCGCAGAAAGCTGGTCACCAGATTCCGGAGCATCATTTTTCTATGAGCTGTGGGTCTTCCCAGCTTCTTGATTCCCGGCATGTGAATCCCTCCTTTGCTTGTTATTCGTCACTGGGCCTCAGACCAAGACCCAATTCTTCCAGCTTCAGCTTGACTTCATCAAGCGATTTCTTTCCCAGGTTGCGAACCTTCATCATGTCCTCTTCCGATTTGTGGGTCAGCTCCTCTACCGTATTGATACCGGCCCTCTTCAGGCAGTTGAAGGATCTGACGGAAAGCTCCAGCTCCTCGATGGTCATTTCCAGGACCTTTTCCTTTTGATCTTCTTCCTTTTCCACCATGATTTCAACCATATCAATACTGTCGGTCAGCTTGATGAACAGGTTCAGATGTTCCTGCATGATCTTCGCCCCGATGGAAACCCCTTCCTCCGGCCTGATGCTGCCGTCTGTCCAGATTTCCAGGGTGAGCTTGTCATAGTCGGTCACCTGTCCGACTCTCGTATTTTCAACGATAAAGTTAACCTTTTTCACCGGCGTGTAGATGGAGTCGACTGGAATCACAGCGATGGGCATGGAGTCGGTTTTATTCTGCTCCGCCAGCACATAGCCCCGGCCTCTTGCCATATTGATCTCCATATTCAGGGTGGAGTTTTCTTCCAATGTGGCAATATGAAGCTCCGGATTGAAGATTTCCACGTCGCTGTCGATCATAATGTCGGCAGCCGTGACTTCCTTGGGTCCGGTAACGTTGATGAGCGCTTTTTTAGGGCCATCGCCATTGATTCTCACTGCCAGCCGTTTCAGATTCAGAATGATTTCCGTCACGTCTTCCTTGACGCCGGGAACCGTGGAAAATTCATGCAGAACGCCGTCGATCCGGATAGACGTCACAGCGGCGCCGGGAAGGGAGGACAAAAGGATCCTTCTGAGGCTGTTGCCCAGAGTCGTTCCATAGCCCCTTTCCAAGGGTTCCACAATAAACCTTCCGTAATTGGGATCTTCCTCTGAATATTCACATTTTATGGTCGGCTTTTCAATTTCGATCATACCAAATAACCTCCTACTACAATCATTCGTGAGGGTGAAATCTTACTTAGAGTACAATTCTACGATAAGATGTTCTTTAATTGGTGTGTCTATTTCATCTCTTCTCGGATAGCTGATGATCTTGCCTTCCAGCTTGTCAATATCCACGCTCATCCAGGAAGGCACGGTAATTGCCATTTCTCTCATTTCCTTAAATTTCGGAGAGGAAAAGCTCTTTTCTTTAACCTTGATAACATCTCCCGGTTTTACCGCATAAGAGGGAATGTCGACTCTTTTGCCGTTTACGGTGAAATGGCCGTGGCATACCAGCTGTCTGGCTTCCTTTCTGGAAGCGCCCATTCCCAGGCGGAATACGGCGTTGTCCAGTCTGGTTTCCAGCATTACCAAAAGGTTTTCACCGGTGATGCCGGGTTTCTTGGCGGCCTTTTCAAAATAGTTATGGAACTGGGTCTCTAAAAGACCATAGAATCTCTTTGCCTTCTGCTTTTCTCTGAGCTGCAATCCATAATCGGAAAGCTTCTTTCTTCCCTGTCCGTGCTGTCCAGGTGCATAAGGCCGTTTATCAAGAGCACATTTTGTGCTGTAGCATCTTTCGCCTTTGAGGAAAAGCTTCTGTCCTTCCCTTCTGCAAAGACGGCAGGACGCATCTGTATATCTTGCCATGTCTCCTGTGCACCTCCCTTATCAGACTCTTCTTCTCTTCGGCGGTCTGCAGCCGTTATGAGGAATCGGTGTGATATCCTTGATCAGCGTGATTTCAAGTCCGGCAGTCTGCAGGGCTCTGATAGCCGCTTCTCTTCCGGAACCCGGACCCTTTACATAAACCTCAACGATCTTCAGACCGTGCTCCATAGCGCCTTTTGCCGCTTCCTCCGCAGCCATCTGGGCGGCAAAGGGTGTGGATTTTCTGGAGCCTTTGAATCCCAGTGATCCGGCGCTGGACCATGACAGGGCGTTTCCGCTGAGATCGGTGAGGGTCACGATGGTATTATTAAAGGTAGCCTGGATATGGGCCTGGCCTTTTTCAATATTCTTACGTTCGCGTCTTTTTTTACGAACGACTTTCTTTACTTGCTTTGCCATTGTTACGTCTCACCCTCCTTTACTTCTTTTTCTTTCTGCCAACGGTCTTTTTGGGACCTTTTCTGGTTCTGGCGTTTGTCTTTGTATTCTGACCTCTGACCGGCAGACCTCTTCTGTGTCTGATGCCTCTGTAGCAGCCGATTTCCATCAGCCGTTTGATGTTCAGGGAAACCTCTCTTCTCAGATCGCCTTCCACCTGATATTCGTTATCGATCACCTTTCTGATCGCGCCGACTTCATCTTCTGTCAGATCCTTTACTCTTGTATCCGGATTGACACCGGTTTTCTGCAAAATCGCATTTGAGGTTTTTCTACCAATGCCATAGATATAAGTCAATCCAATTTCGACTCTTTTGTCTCTTGGTAAATCGACACCGGCTATTCTAGCCATCCAGCTTACACCTCCCTGTGTAATCGATTAACATGTAATGAATATTTATTTCATATCATCATCATGGTCGCTCGTTCGGTGTCTCTCGACAGCGGGAGCGCAGCCGCTTCCGTTCCGATGATATCTTTAACAGTCCAATCTTTCCTATTATACAGGAAACCTGGCAAGAAATCCAGTATTCTCCAAACTTTTTTCCGTCCCCGGAGAAAAACGGACGGGGTCTTTTCAATTTTTCTTCGAAAAATTGGGTTAGGTCATCCCTGTCTTTGTTTGTGCTTGGGGTTGACACAGATCACCATGACTTTTCCGTTTCTTTTGATGATCTTGCATTTTTCACAGATTGGCTTAACTGATGCTCTTACCTTCATAGTACCCATTCCCTCCTAACTACTTATCTCGCCAAGTAATTCGGCCTCTTGTTAAATCGTAGGGCGACAGTTCCACCTTCACCCTGTCACCGGGAAGAATTCTGATAAAATTCATCCTGATTTTTCCGGAAATATGAGCCAGAACCTCATACCCGTTTTCCAGTTTTACCTTGAACATTGCGTTGGGTTGAGCTTCAAGCACGGTGCCAAACACTTCTATGACATCTTTTTTCGCCATAAAGACGCACCTCCTTACTGATGCAAGGCGAGCTGCCTGCGCAAAAGCGCATTTTCCACCTTCTCGCCGTTTTCTAATCTTTCCTTTACCACATCCGATACGAAACCGCTGACCTGAAGATGCATGAGCTTCTTCTTTTTAGGGGCTTCGATCCTTCGTTTGTCTCCATCCGCAATATACACATGCTTTTCATCGATGATGCCAACGATGAAAAACTGCCTGCCTTTATCCCTGCCCGCCTTGGCTCTGACCAGCTGGCCCGGTGAAAGCGCCTTCATATCACCGCTCCTTCCGTCACTTACTGCCTAGGGTCAGGATTTCCGGCTCGCCCTCTGTGATCACCACGGTATTTTCATAATGGGCTGACAAAGAGCCGTCCAAAGACACAGCTGTCCATTCATCATCCAGAATGCGCATCTTATCGGTTCCCACATTGACCATGGGTTCGATGGCAAGGACCATGCCCGCCTCCAGCCTGGGGCCGCGGCCCGCCTTGCCGTAATTGGGGATCTGGGGATCCTCGTGCATATTGCTTCCGATGCCGTGACCCACGAAGTCCTTCACCACCGCGAATCCGTTTGTTTCTACGTGTTTTTGGATCGCATGGGAAACATCTCCCAGCCGGTATCCTACCTTGCAGTACTTAAGACCCTCAAAGAAGCTCTCTTTTGTGACCCTGATCAGCCGCTTGGCTTCCTCGGACACCTCTCCCACAGGATAGGTCCTGGCGGCGTCGCTGTAAAAGCCTTTGTAAATGGTTCCCGTATCAATGCTGATGATGTCGCCCTCCTCCAGCCTGCGGTCCGAAGGGATCCCGTGAACGATGGTCTCGTTCACGGAGGCGCAGACGCTGGCAGGAAAACCACCATAGCCTTTGAAAGCGGGAAGCATGCCGTGCTTTCGGATCTCCTTTTCCACGATGTGGTCGATTTCGGCGGTGGAAATCCCTGGCTTTATGATGTCGTTCATCATCTCTAAAATCTCCGCCGTCACTTTGGCAGCTTCTCTCATAAGCTGAATTTCATGATGGGATTTGATGATGATCATGGTTTTCAGTCTCCCAGAGCCTTAAAGATCTCTTCCTGGACGATCTTGGCGTCCTGATCACCGTTGATGTGAGCAAGCTTGCCTTTTTTCTCGTAATATTCTTCTAAGGGCTTGGTTTCCGTGAGATATACATCGATTCTTCTGGCGACGGTTTCTTCCTCATCATCGGCTCTCTGCACCACCTGGCCGCCGCATTTGTCGCAAACCCCTTCCGCCTTGGCAGGCCGGAAGCTGACGTGATAGGTTTCGCCGCACTGCTTGCAGACCCTTCTGCCGGTAGCTCTGCCGATCAGCGTGTCTCTTCCTACTTCGATGTCTACCACTTTGTCCACATCGATACCAAGACGCTCCATAGCCTCCGCCTGATAGATCGTTCTGGGGAAACCGTCCAGCAGGAAGCCATTTTTGCAGTCCTCCTGCTTCAGCCGGTCCTCTACCAGGGCGATAACAAGATCATCGGGAACCAGTTCGCCCTTTTCCATGTAGGCCTTGGCCTGCTGGCCCAGAGGCGTACCTTCCTTAACGTTTTTTCTGAAGATATCTCCTGTGGAAATATGAACGATATGATATTTTTCCACAATTCCGCTTGCCTGGGTGCCTTTGCCGGCGCCGGGAGGTCCGAGTAAAACAACTTTCATAGTTTTCATCTCCTATTTTAAGAAGCCCGAGTAATTTCTCATTACCAGCTGATTTTCAATTTGTTTCATGGTATCCAGAGCAACGCCCACCGCGATCAGCAAAGACGTGCCCCCAAAGCCTACGTTCAGATTCATAAAATAGGACAGGATCGTAGGCAGAGTGGAAATTACCGCCAGGAAGATGGCGCCCACAAAGGTGATCCGCACCATGACCTTGCCCAGGTAATCCACCGTAGGTCCGCCGGGACGAATCCCGGGAATAAATCCGCCGTTGGCTTTCATGTTATTGGCCACTTCCGCCGGATTAAAGGTGATGGCCGTGTAGAAATACGTGAAGAAGATAATCAGCACGAAATTGAGAAGGCCGTACACCCATACGCCCGGATTGCCGGAAGGCGACAGATACTTCGTCACAAAATCCGTAAACCCGGTATCGGGGAAGAAATACGTGATCGTCAGCGGGAAGGCCAGAAGGGAAATGGAGAAGATGACCGGAATGACCCCCGCCTGGTTGACCTTGATGGGGATATGGGTGCTCTGGCCACCGTACATTTTTCTTCCTACAACCCGCTTGGCGTACTGCACCGGAATCTTTCTGGCCCCCTGCTGGACCAGGATAACGCCGATGACCACCACGGCCGCAAAGACCACAAACAGGATAAAGGTAACAACGCTCAGGGTTCCCTCTCTCATAGCCACGATCATGTCTCTGAGAGAAACGGGGAGCCTTGCGATAATGCCCGCGAAGATGATCAGGGAAATACCGTTTCCTACGCCGTTCTCATTGATCTGCTCGCCCAGCCACATCAGGAACGCCGTTCCCGCCGTCAGTGTCAGGATGATAACGATATAAGAGAAAATGCCTTTATCCACGATGGCGCTTCTGAACAGACCCACGGTCAGTCCAAAAGCCTGGATCAGCGCCAGCACTACCGTCAGATAACGGGTGTACTGAACGATTTTCTTTCTGCCTTCAATGCCCTCCTTGGCCAGAGCCTCCAGTCTGGGGATGGCAATGGTCAAAAGCTGAAGGATAATGGACGCTGTAATGTATGGCGTAATACTCAGGGCAAAAATCGTAAAGTTGGAAAATGCGCCGCCTGAAAACAGGTCGAACAGGCCAAACAGACCGCCCTGGGCCGAATTGAACAGCTCCGTCAGGATGCTCCTGTCGATCCCCGGGATGGGGATGGCGCAGCCCAGCCGGAAAACGACCATCATCAGCAAGGTGAAGATGATCTTTTTTCTGATATCCGGAATTTTCCATGCATTAACAAGCGTTGCTAACATATTCATTAGATCACCTCTGCCTTCCCACCGGCAGATTCAATTTTTTCAGCAGCTGATTTACTGAATTTGTGCGCTTGCACCGTTACGTTCTTTTCCAGATTTCCGTCTCCGAGAACCTTGATACCGTCTGCCACTTTACCTACAATACCGGATTCGATCAGCATATCGGGTGTAACGACTGTACCGTTTTCAAATACGTTCAGATCTTCCACGTTCAGGATCGCCCACTGTTTTTTAAAGGGATTGGTAAAGCCCCGCTTGGGCGTGGTTCTGGTCAGAGGCATCTGTCCGCCTTCAAAGCCCGGTCTGACGCCGCCGCCGCTTCTGGATTTCTGGCCGTTCATACCTCTTCCGGCTGTTTTACCCTGTCCTGTGGCGGTACCTCTGCCCTTTCTTTTGGGTTTTTTCGTCGCGCCCTCCGGTGCTCTCAGCTCATGTAATTTCATCTTTATAACACCTCCTCGCCTAAACTTCTTCCACAGCTACAAGATGGCTTACTTTTCTGATCATCCCGCGTACCTGGGGATTATCGGGAAGCGTTACCGTCTGTCTGATCTTTTTCAGACCCAAAGCCTGAACGTTTTTTCTTTGCAGAGGCTTCGTGCCGATTGTGCTTTTTACCAGTGTGATTTTCAGTTCCTTTGCCACGGCTGTCCCCTCCTCTATCCTAAGATTTCTTCTTTTGTTTTTCCTCTGAGTTTTGTTACCTCTTCGATGGTCTTCAGGGATTTCAGACCCTCGATGGTGGCGTAAGCCATGTTCCCAGAGTTATTGGATCCGATTGATTTGGCTCTTACGTCCTTTACCCCCGCCAGTTCCAGCACGGTACGCACCGCGCCGCCGGCGATAACGCCGGTACCGGGAGCAGCCGGCATGATCAGCACCTGGCCCGCGCCAAAGATCCCCAGCGTTCTGTGAGGAATGGTGGTTCCTACAGTAGGTACGTAGATCAGGTTTTTCTTGGCATCCTCGATGGCCTTTCTGACGGCGTCGGGAATTTCAAGGGCCTTGCCCTGTCCTACTCCCACATAGCCCTCGCCGTTTCCGATGACGATGGTTACGCTGAATCTGAAGTTTTTACCGCCTTTTACAACCTTGGCCACACGTCTGATGTTAACGATGGATTCATTGAATTCCATCTTGGATGCATCTATCATGTCACGTCGCATAAGTGTTCCTTCCTTTCTCCTAGAATTTGAGACCCGCTTCTCTCGCGCCGTCAGCCAGTTCCTTCACTCTTCCGTGATACAGGAAGCCGCCTCTGTCAAAGGAAACCGTTTCGATTCCCTTTTCAAGCGCTCTCTTGGCAATGACTTCTCCCACGATCTTCGCCGCTTCCTTGTTGCCGCCGTAAGCCGCTCTTTCCTTCACGTCCTTATCCAAAGAAGAGGCGGAAACCAGTGTGTGGCCCTTTGTATCGTCAATGATCTGCACACTGATATTTTTCAGGCTTCTGAACACACACATTCTCGGTCTTTCAGGAGTTCCGAACACCTTTTTTCTTACTCTCTGATGTCTTCCCAGACGGTTCGCATTTCTGCTCGCTTTACCTGACATTCATTTCACTCCTTTCCTATTTACCTGTCTTGCCCTCTTTGCGCAGGATCACTTCGTCATCGTACTTGATGCCCTTGCCCTTATAGGGTTCAGGTTCTCTGTAGGCTCTGATGTTGGCGGCGAAATCGCCTACCAGCGCTTTGTTGATGCCTTCTACGATCACTTCGTTGGTTCCGTTCACAGCGGTCTTTACATCGGCGGTATCCTTGACTTCAATAGGATGAGAATATCCCAGGGAAAGCACCAAGGTATCTCCCTTCTTTTCAGCCTTATAGCCTACGCCAACCAGCTGCAGCTTCTTCTGGAAGCCGTTTGTCACGCCGATGATCATATTGTTCACAAGGGCTCTGGAAAGGCCGTGAAGCGCTCTTTCGTCCTTATCGTTGCTTCCTCTTTTAAAAACGATGGTGCCATCGTTGTTTTCGATGGTGATTTTGGTGCTGAGCTTCTGGGTCAGCTCGCCTTTGGGGCCTTTCACCGTGACGGTGTTGTCCTTGTCGACTTTGAATTCAACGCCCGCGGGAATAGTGATAGGCATATTTCCGATTCTAGACATTTCCTTTACCTCCTATCCCTTACCATACGTAGCAGATGACTTCTCCGCCTACGTTCTGCTTTCTCGCTTCCTTATCGGTGATGATCCCCTTGGAAGTGGAAATGATCGCGATTCCGAGTCCTCCCAGTACCTTTGGGATCTCTTCCTTTTTCGCGTATACTCTCAGACCGGGCTTGGAAATCTTCTTGATGCCGGTGATAACTTTTTCTTTATTTGCGCCGTACTTCATCTGTACGCGGATGATGCCCTGCTTATTGTCTTCTATTACATCGTAGCCTTTGATATATCCCTCTTCCAGAAGAATGCCCGCGATGGATTTTTTCATCTTGGAGGCGGGGATATCTACGCTTTCGTGACCTACCATATTGGCATTTCTGATTCTTGTGAGCATATCAGCGATCGGATCTGTCATTGACATGGTTTTCGTTCCTCCTTTCTGGTTGCCGCAAGTCTTACCAACTAGCCTTCTTTACGCCTGGAATCTGTCCCTTATATGCCAGCTCTCTGAAGCAGATACGACAAATTCCATACTTCTTTAACACGGAATGAGGTCTTCCGCAGATTCTGCATCTGGTATACGCTCTGGTAGAAAACTTGGGTTTCCGCTGCTGCTTCACCTTAAGCGATGTCTTTGCCATACCGTGATTCCTCCTATCTTGTGAACGGCATTCCCAACAGCTCCAGAAGCGCCATGGCTTCCTCGTCGGTTTTGGCCGTGGTTGTAAACACAATATCCATACCCTTGATCTTGTCGATCTTGTCATATTCGATTTCAGGGAAGATCAGCTGTTCCTTAACGCCCAGGGCATAATTGCCTCTGCCGTCAAAGGAGTTTCTGCTTACGCCCTTGAAGTCTCTGACTCTGGGGAGGGCGATATTAAAGAACTTGTCGGCGAATTCGAACATTCTTTCCCCTCTCAGGGTCACCTTGGTTCCAATGGGCATACCTTCTCTGATTTTAAAGTTGGCGATGGATTTTCTGGATTTGGTAACCACCGGTTTCTGTCCGGAGATAATGGCAAGCTCTTCTACAGCGCTTTCCAGGATTTTCGGATTGTCCTTGGCTTCTCCCAGCCCCATGTTAATGGTGATCTTTTCCAGCTTCGGCACTTCCATTACGTTATGATATTGAAACTTTTCCATAAGTGCGGGAAACACTTCGGTTGTGTATTTTTCCTTCAGTCTTGCTGTCAAAACAGTTCCCTCCTTTCCCTTTTATCAGTCGACCGCGTTTCCGGTCCGTCTGGAAATTCTGACTTTCTTTCCGTTTTCGATTTTGTAGCCGATCCTTGTGGGCGCATTTTCTTTTTTGTCCCAGAACATCAGGTTGGAAATATGCACAGGGCCTTCTTTATGCTCGATGGCGCCCTGTCTCATCTGATTGTTGGGCTTTCTGTGCTTTGTCTGAATGTTGACGCCCTCTACGATAGCTCTCTGGGTTTTGGGGAACACCTTCAGCACTTTGCCTTTTTTCCCTTTATCTTTACCGGTGATGACCAGTACTGTGTCGTCTTTTTTGATACGCATTCTCTTTGCCCCTCCTCGTTATAATACTTCCGGAGCCAGAGAGACGATCTTCATGAAGCTTTTTTCTCTCAGCTCTCTTGCAACAGGTCCGAAGATACGAGTTCCTACGGGATTCTTGTCATCCTTGATGACAACGGCCGCGTTCTGATCGAATTTCACATTGCTTCCGTCCGCTCTTCTTACGCCGTGCTTGCTTCTGACCACGACCGCCTTGACCACGTCACCCTTCTTGACAACGCCGCCGGGTGTCGCATCCTTGACAGCGCAAACGATAATATCTCCAATGTTCGCATACTTGCGGCTGGTACCGCCCAGAATACGGATACATAACAATTCCTTAGCGCCTGAATTATCGGCAACTCTTAATCTGGTTTCTGTTTGGATCATCAGTAGTGCCTCCTTTCAGTTACTATTTAACTTTCTCTACAATGTTCACAAGTCTCCATCTCTTGTCCTTGGAAAGAGGTCTTGTTTCCATGATCCTGACTTTATCGCCGATACTGCACTGGTTTTCTTCGTCATGGGCCTTGAACTTTTTGGTCACCTTTACCGCCTTGCCGTAAAGGGAATGTCTGACGAAGTCCTCTACAGTCACAACGATGGTCTTATCCATCTTGTTGCTGCTGACAACACCGATTCTGGTCTTTCTTCTGTTTCTGTCCATGTTTCATCCTCCTTTCGGCTTAGGCTTCTTTTTTCAGCTCTTTTTCTCTGAGGATCGTTTTGATCCTGGCGATTTCCTTTTTCACGGTTCTCATTTTTACAGGGTTTTCCAGCTGTCCGGTCACGTGCTGAAAACGAAGATTGAATAATTCCTGCTTTAATTTCATCGCCTCATTGTTCAGTTCCTGTTCGGTCATTTCTCTCATTTTTTCGATCTTCATTATTCTTCACCACCCTCTTCACTCTTCACAGCGAATTTACACTTAACGGGCAGCTTATGAGACGCCAGTCTCATAGCCTCTCTGGCTCTTTCTTCCGGTACTCCGCCCAGCTCAAACATGACTCTGCCCGGCTTCACAACCGCTACCCAGAATTCCGGAGCACCTTTACCGGCACCCATACGAACTTCAGCGGGTTTCTTGGTGACAGGCTTATGAGGGAAAATCTTGATATATACGTTTCCACCTCTTTTGATATATCTTGTCATGGCGATTCTGGCCGCCTCTATCTGATTGGAAGTGATCCATCCCGGTTCCGTAGCCACAAGGCCGTAGGTTCCGTAGGTGATGGTGTTGCCTCTTGTGGCCACGCCCTTCATTCTTCCTCTGTGGACTCTTCTGCGTTTCACTCTTTTAGGCATTAACATAGCCGTGATTCCTCCTTTCCGTCGGGGCTTTATTCTTCAGTTGCCGGTTCCTGCTCCTGGGGAGCCTGCTGTTCCTGCGGGGCTTCTTCCGCAGGCGCGGGAGCTTCTTTTGGCTTCAGTCTCTGTCTGGGGTTTTTGTAAACCACCTTCTGCTCCTGATCTCTCTGGTCTCTTCTGTCCCGTCTGTTGCCGTCTCTGCCCTCTCTTCTCTTTCTGTCGAACTTCTTTCTTTCCTGAGCAGGTTCTTCCGTTGGGATTTCGCCCCATTTCTGGAGGATTTCTCCGTGATTGATCCATACCTTTACGCCGATTCTGCCGTAGGTGGTATCCGCTTCCCAAAAGCCATAGTCGATATCCGCTCTCAGGGTGTGAAGAGGCACGTTGCCTTCGCTGTATTTTTCGCTTCTGGCGATTTCAGCGCCGCCCAGTCTTCCGGAAACCAGGACCTTGATGCCTTTTGCGCCGGCCTTCATGGTTCTGCCGATAGCCTGTTTCATGGCTCTTCTGAAGGAAACTCTCTTTTCCAGCGCCTGAGCGATGCTTTCCGCCACCAGCTGCGCATCTGTTTCCTGTCTTCTCACTTCGTTGATATTGATAACGGCGTCCTTGCCTGTGAGCTTCTGCACATCCGCCTTGATCTCATCGATCCCCGCGCCGGATCTGCCGATGACCATACCGGGTTTGGCGGTGTAAACGGTCACCTTTACCGTGTTGCTGGCGGAACGCTCGATTAAGATGCGGGAAATTCCGGCCAGGTATAATTTCTTCTTTAAGAATGTTCTGATTTTATTGTCTTCGATCAAATAATCCGCAAAGTTTCTCTTGTCCGCATACCATTTGGAATCCCAGTCCTTGATAATACCGACTCTCAGTCCGTGGGGACTTACTTTCTGACCCATTCAGCAAACCTCCTTCTCTACGCTCTTTCCTTCAGGGTAACACCGATGTGACTGCTTCTTTTCAGGATCATGGCGGCTCCGCCTCTGGCGCCGGCTCTCCAGCGCTTCATCGTGGGGCCCTGATTGGCGTAGATTTCCGCAACGTAAAGCTTTTCCAGATCCATGTTGTGATTGTTTTCCGCATTGGCTGCGGCGGATTTGACTACCTTGAGAATGGCCTCCGCCTGTCTGCCCGGTGTAAACTTCAGGATCGCCTGGGCTTCGCTTAAGCTCTTGCCCCTGACCAGGTCCGTGATCGGCTTTAATTTCCTAGGGGAAATTCTGACATACTTTGCTACTGCTTTCGCTTCCATCTTCTTTCCCTCCTATTTACTTCTTAACCTTGGATGATTTTTCTTTGTCAGCATGACCTCTGTAGGTTCTGGTAGGCGCGAATTCGCCCAGCTTGTGACCTACCATGTCTTCTGTAATATATACGGGAACATGCTTTTTACCATCATGGACCGCGATGGTATGTCCTACCATCTGAGGGAAGATCGTGGATGGTCTTGACCATGTTTTAATCACTTTTTTCTCGTTTGCCGCATTCATCGCGTCGATGGCCTTCAGCAGCTTGGCGTTGACGAAGGGGCCTTTTTTGAGTGATCTGCTCATTGACTCATTCCTCCTTTATTTCACGTTTCTTCTCTTCACGATATATTTGTCTGAATGCTTGTTCTTCTTTCTGGTCGTATAACCAAGAGCAGGCTTGCCCCAGGGGGTAACCGGATTGGCTCTTCCGACAGGCGCTTTGCCTTCGCCGCCGCCATGAGGATGGTCGTTGGGGTTCATAACCGAACCTCTGACGGTGGGACGGATGCCCATATGTCTTTTTCTTCCGGCCTTACCGATGTTGATGTTTTCGTGCTCCAGGTTGCCTACTTCGCCGATGGTGGCCTTGCATTCGATCCTGACCTTTCTGACCTCTCCGGAGGGGAGTCTGACCTGAGCGTAATCGTCTTCCTTTGCCATAAGCTGGGCGGCGTTTCCGGCGGAACGAACCATCTGAGCGCCTTTTCCGGGCTTGAGCTCGATGTTGTGGATCACGGTGCCCACAGGGATATTTTTGAGGGGCAGCGCATTGCCGGGCTTGATGTCGGCGGAAGGGCCGCTCATGATCTGATCGCCTACCGTCAGCTTGTTGGGCGCGATGATGTATCGTTTTTCCCCGTCTGCGTAAACCACCAAAGCGATATTGGCGCTTCTGTTGGGATCGTATTCGATGGTGGTTACCCTGGCGGGAATATCGTCCTTGTTTCTCTTGAAGTCGATGATCCTGTACTTGGGTCTTGTTCCGCCGCCTCTGTGACGAACGGTGATTTTGCCCCGGCTGTTTCTGCCGGCGTTTTTCTTCAGGGTCACGGTAAGAGATTTTTCCGGTTTAGAGGTTGTGATTTCTTCGAATGTCGATACCGTCATGCCTCTCTGGCCCGGAGTATTCGGCTTATATTTTTTGATACCCATTTGTTATCCTCCTTCTCTTACAGTGTCCTACAGTCCCTGGAAGAATTCGATTTCCTTGCTGCCCGCCGTCAGCTTTACGATAGCTTTCTTGCCGGCGGCCGTCATGCCTACGTTTCTTCCCATTCTCTTCATTTTGCCTTTTACGTTCATGATGTTGACCTTTTCAACCTCAACGCCGAAGATTTCTTCCACGGCCTGCTTTACCTGGGTCTTGTTGGCGTCCTTATTGACCTTGAACGTGTATTTTCTTTCCTGTACGTCGTCCATGCTCCTTTCGGAGATCACAGGCTTTATGATGACGTCATAAGGTGTTGACATTGTTGACATTATACGTACACCTCCTCAATTTTGCTGACCGCGTCCTTCGTAACGATGAAGCTTGTGTGATTTACGATGTCGTAAACGTTCATTTCTCCCACAAGAGTGGTCTTGACTCCGGGAATGTTGGATGCGGATTTGATTACGTTGACATCCTTTTCGGGCAGAACGATCAGGGCCTTTTTCTGCGCATTCACCGCGCCCAGCACCTTGATCATCTCTTTGGTTTTGGGCTGCTCCATGGTCAGGGCGTCCAGTACGATGATTTCCTTTTCCGCCACCTTGGAAGACAGAGCGGATTTCATCGCCAGTCTTCTGACCTTCTTGTTGATGGTATATCTGTAATCCCTGGGTTTGGGCGCGAATACGATGCCGCCGCCTACATGGTTAGGCGCTCTTCTGCTTCCCTGACGGGCCCGGCCGGTTCCCTTCTGTCTGTAGGGCTTTTTGCCGCCGCCTTTTACTTCGCTTCTGGTCTTTGCCGACTGCGTACCCTGCCTCTGGTTGGCCAGGTAGTTTTTTACAACTTCCAGCACGGCGTATTCATTTATTTCAATCCCGAAAATGTCATCTTTCAGTTCGATTTCGCCTACGGCCTCGCCGGCCATATTCAGTACGTTCACTTTTGCCATTTCGCTTTCCTCCTTTCCTTTCCCGCTTATTTAACCTGTCCTTTAACTGCGTAGCTGACTCTCAGCAGGCCGCCCTTGGGTCCGGGCACTGCGCCCTTGATCAGCAGGATGTTTTTATCCGCCAGGACCTTGACAAGTTCCACGTTCTGCACGGTGACGGTTTCTCTTCCGGTTCTTCCCGGGCCCTTGTTGCCCTTGAATACTCTGGAAGGATAGGTACCCGCCGCCAGGCCGCCGGCCAGTCTCTTGTGCTTGGAGCCGTGGGTCATGGGGCCTCTGTGATGGCCGTGTCTTTTGATGTTGCCCTGGGTTCCCTTTCCTTTGGAAACCCCTGTTACATCCAGCTTCACGCCTTCTTCAAATTCCGCCACTGTGAATTCCTGCCCCAGCTGATAAGCGGAAGGATCCTCCACCCTCACCTCGGCGAGATATTTTCTTGCGGGGGTCTGCCACTTGGCAAAATGTCCTTTCATGGGTTTTGTGAGCCTGTGCTCCTTGACTTCTCCGAAGCCCAGCTGCAAAGCGTTGTAGCCGTCGTTTTCAACGGTCTTGATCTGGGTTACCACCATGGGGCCCGCTTCCACAACGGTTACCGGGATAGCGGTTCCTTCTTCGGAAAAGATCTGCGTCATGCCAACTTTTTTTCCTAACAGTGTGTTCATGTTTTACCTCCTGTTTTTCTTACAGCGGACCGCAGCCTTCTGCGCCTTAAGCCTTCGGCGCGGTCATCCTAAGTTCTTACAGCGGATCGCTCCATGGGCCTTGCCCGCCGGGGCGATCATACTAAGCGGAGTTACCTGTATGTTAACTTCTTAGTATTCTGTCAAACGTTTCGGTTTTGGCGGTTTGCGCCTACAGCTTGATTTCCACATCTACGCCGGCGGGCAGATCCAGCTTCATAAGAGCGTCTACCGTTTTGGGAGCCGGGCTGAGGATGTCGATGAGCCTTTTGTGGGTTCTCTGTTCAAACTGTTCTCTGGAGTCCTTGTACTTGTGTACCGCTCTCAGAATGGTAACGACCTGCTTCTCTGTGGGAAGAGGAATGGGGCCGGATACTTCGGCGCCGGTTTTCTTGGCCGCTTCCACGATTTTCGCAGCGGACTGATCCAGCGCTTTGTGGTCGTAAGCCTTCAGTCTGATTCTGATCTTTTGATTTGCCATGTTGTTTCCTCCTTGTTTTTTCGTACGTTTTTGCTATGCTCGTACCGAGGCGGTTCTCTCCGCAGGATTTTTGCGTCCTTTAAACCCTGGATTTCAGGGATTCTTCCCGGAACACCCATCCGGGTGTTTCCTTATTTTGGACACAGCTTAAAAAGCGCGGGAGAACACCTTCGCCCTCTTCCAGAGAGGACAATTCTCCGCAGAAATTATCTGATAGCGCAGTAACTTCCTGCTTCATCGCATTTCTAAGCAAGCTGTTGTATTATATCCTATAAGTCCGGGTATTGCAAGGCTTTTTCGGAAAAAAATCCTCTTTTCCCGGGATATTTTTTCCGCCTTTTTCAACGGCTCCAAAGGCCGGTCACTTTCACACGGCTCCGTGTGTTTCATTTTCTGTTTCGAATCCAAAAATATTTATTTTATTCTTTGTTAATTTCAAAATATTTTTTCTTATTTTTCATTTATTTATCATATTTTATCGATTTTTTATCTGTTTTCGGGATTCTATCGATTGTCAGGGTCTTATGTATAGAAAACAAAAGCATGAAAGGGCAAAAAACAGAGAAGGCGCTCCGGATTGAGCGCCTTCCCCTTATAGAGTTTGCAAAAGTTTGCGATAACCGCTTTGTTATGATTTGGCGATGTTTTCCATGAACTGCATAAACAGGGTAGCCGCCTGTGCCCTGGTGGCGTTGCCCTGAGGCTGGAGGGTATTGTCCCCCATGCCGCTGATGATTCCTGCGTTTACAGCCCAGCTGATCGCCTGCTCAGCATACGGAGAAACAGATCCCCAGTCGCTGAATTCCCTTGCAGCCATGCCGCCCTGGCTGGTATCATAGGCCTTTTCAGCCGCATAGCGATACAGTATCGCCGCAAGCTGCTCTCTTGTAATATTGTCCTCCGGCCCGAACAGGTCATCGCCATAGCCGCTGACGATTCCCTTTTCCGCAGCCCATTCCACAGCCTGGGTATACCAGGTTCCATCAGGCACATCGGCAAAGGACTGGACCGATTCCGGCTGAGGCTGTCCCTCAAGACGCCACAGCATGGCCACCATCATGGCTCTTGTCAGGGTGCCCTCCGGCTCAAAGCGGTCTTCGCTTACGCCGGACATGATGCCGTGCTCATAGGCATAGGCCACCGGATTATGGAACCAGTCTGCCCTGCCAACATCCGTATAGGGCAGATCATCGGAAGCCGCCCCTTCCCCGAAGTCCGCTTCAATGGTAACCGCCGTTTCGGGCATCTTAAAGGTATATTTGCCATCGGCGCTTCGGGTAACGGAAACGGTCTTTCCCTTTTGATCGGTAACGGTAAGCTTGTCAAGATGATAGCCTTCATCGGGTTTTACCGTAATGGTAACGGTGTCGCCTTTAGCGGCTTTGCCCGGATCCACCGAAATGGTTCCGTGAGCGGACTGCTCCACGGTAACGGCCATTTCCGCCGCTCCGGCGCTGCCGCCGCCTCCGCCGCCGTGGGAGTCGGAATCATCCGGTTCTTCCGGAGGAGTCGTATCGGTGATCGAAGCTTCTACATCCACCGTATCAGAGCCTTCTTCTTTTCCTTCCACAAGGGCGGTTAAAAGCTCATCTGTCAGTGTTGTATAGGTCTTTCCGCCGAATTGCCACCCGTCAAAGCGCTGGTTTTCACCAAGGGTCAGGCTGGGAAGAGCCTCTCCCACATTGCTGGCATCATACACTCTGGTCTGGGTCGCCCCTTCCTCTCCTGCCGTAAATGTAACCTCTACTTCTCTTGTGTCTGTTACCACTTCGAATTCGGAGAAACTGTCGGTCATGAATTTAAGAATATTACCGTCCGGTATTATATCCGGCCTGATGTATTCCGTTCTTCCGTCTGAACGTTCATGACGAATGAATGTTGTGTCGTTCAAAGTGATATCCTCAGGAACCTTAAGGGAAACCTCTACCGGCACGGCAATTTGATCATTTGTAATGGCAGCGCCTGTTACAAGAGGCGTTTCTTCGCCGGTCTCTGACGGGGAATACAGGCTGTAAACCGGCGTAATATTTACCTTGTAGGTTTCTCCCGGCTTATAGTCCACTACCTGCAGATTCTGTGAAACCTTCATCGTCACTTTCTCTGCCTGTTGATCTAATTCCTCTATTACAGAAGTTACGATCTGTTCCACATGCTTAGCGATTGCCGATAAAATATTGCCAAACTGATTATCCGCAGACTGCGCCGTTTGATTCAGCGTCTGTCTTTCTTCTTCCGTCAGTTCGATCTCATCCGATACGCCGCTTTCAACCTCTCCGGTTTCTAACGTAATATCGATAGGCCTTGCCACTACATTGCTGACGTCTACCTGGAAATTCACGTTGCCGCCAAGGCGAATGCCCGCATTTTCAGTATCCTCCTGAGCAGGAATCTTAACCGTCGTATAGGCTGAGCTTTCCACTCCGTTAATGATCCCTTTTACGCTCACTTCGATTTCTTTTTGGTCGTCTCCAACCGTTCCCGCAAAACCGCTGATCACGATTGCCGAACCGGATAAGTGCCATGATATGTCATCTGTTTGATCCAGTCCTTCAATCTCGATTTCTGGCAGAGAAATCACAAAGCGGCAGGAATTGCCTTTCACATCATCGGCCAGAATATAGTTGGGATTCAGGCTGGCCGCAGATACAACATAGGTTCCCACTTCTGTAGCCATAGGCACGGTGAACGAAATACTGTCTCCCTGGATCAGTCCGCCGCCTTCCGCGACAGAGGCAACCGGCGCAAGGGGCTTTCCGGTATAGGTCAGCTCCGTATTGCTCCAGGTAATCGCGGAAATCGTCGCCGGTGTAATCTTGTATTCTACCGTATTGGTTTCCGGCAATGTATAATTGGCATTATCGATTACCGCTTCCGCCATGTGGGTTCCTGCATTTTTCTGCGTACCTCCGGCAACTGTGACAGTAACGGTATCTTCCTCCAGCTGACCCGTGATTTCGGCGCTGACATTGGAAGCCTGGCCGTCATAGGTTCTTGTTTCCGTTCCTGTCCAGGAAAGCGCCAGCTGTTTGGGCTTTACCGTCAGGCTGTACTGTCCGGATGTTTCTCCCTGAGCTGCCGTAATCACGGTGCTTCCAGCATTTTGAATGGTTACCTGTCCATTGGCATCTACCGTCGCCACGTTCTCATCAGAGCTCGTGTACGTAAAAGCGCCTCCTGTGACGCCGCCCAGCATGGCTTCATTCACGAACACAGGATCCCCATAGGTTTTTTCAATATTGCTTTCCCGGAAGGAAATACCCGTTCCGCTTTCCTGCCCCATGGTCACGGTCAGAACATCGGAATTCTTGGTGGAATAATAGTCCTTTCCATCTACAGTGGCAAAGGGACGAACCATAAACTGATATTCTCCCTGCTCCAGACCTGTCACCGTATATTCCGGCCGGTCCACAATACCCAGTCTGGTCCATTCTCCATCGATCTTTTGATAGAAGATATACTTTGTCGCTCCCGGTGCGGCTTCCCATGTAATATGCGCACTGTTTGATGTGGTTTCATAAGCAAAATCCTTTTCCACCACGTTCTGGGGCACGATTTCAAAGGTGCGGGTGGCTTCTCCATAATAGGGGCCGTCAGAATATCCCACGATCCGAACCGTTGCCGTTCCCACCTCTTCATTGTTTTCCCAGTAAGGTGTAAAATCGCCATAGGTAGACTGGGGCTTCAGTTCATACTTCGTTCCATCAGGCAGCGTGTCTGTGACAGTGACCGCCGGCTGCCGCTTGTCTCCTGTATATCCGGCATACTGGAACGCCAGTTTAATATCCAGGTCGGCAATATCCTTTCCCTGATGACCGCAGACAGAATAGGTGAAGGTATCGATGTCGAACACTTCCCTGGTACATACATGGTTCTCGTCATATTGATGGCCCTGTCTTCTGGTTTCGGAAAGCTGATAGAATACATTGCATTCCTTGCACCAGCAGCCCAGGGATCCATCCTCCCAGCACTGAGCGGAATTGACCGTTTCAGATTCATGAAGAATTCCATCCTCTCCCGCATGATGTACCGTATCTGCGCCCACCGCAAAGACGCCTGTCATAAGATTTCCGGCATTCAGATATACTCTGCCCTGCTCTCCGCCCTCCGGCGTATAGGCCGCATAGCCTGTATAAGCGGCGGCGGAGATGGCATATCCGCATTCCGAGCAGGTCAGCTGAGAGTCTCCGTCCCAGACATAGCTATGCTGATGGGAGGTGTCTCCTTCGGTTTTTGTGAAGCTGTCGATTTCCTTCACATCGCCGCCGTTGTAATCATAAGCCCGGATCATCAGCGTATTGTCTGTCGTCGCCAAGGTCATGTAAAGAGCCGAATAATCATTCGTGGCTATTTCAAAATTGAATTCTTCTGTTTCCGTAACGTCATAGCTCTTTTCTCCCAGGCTGCCGCAAATGAAATAGGTGATGCCTTCTTCATTTATCTGCCCGTCTATCATGGGCGCCGTTCGGGCATAAGAATGGTCGTGGCCGGATAAAACCACATCGATATCCGCCTGCTGTACGGCTTGAACCAGCTCTTGCTGCGTTCCGCTGCCCATTCCCGCTCCCACGTTGGTATAATAAGGAGGCTGATGTGTTACCAGAATACGCCACTGGGCTTCTGACGCCTCCGCATCACGGATCAAGCTCTGAAGGACCTCCTGAGAAAAGCTATTATACGCAATGGTAGCAATAAAGACATTGCCTACCTTTATCGAATAGTAGTTGCCGTTTTCCTGATGATAGATCGTGCGATTCGGATCAATGCCCCCCTCCAGTTCGTGATTGCCAAGGGCAAAAATCCGGTTTGTGTCCAAAGGCTGAAGCATGTTTAACGCGCTCACCCAGTTTGAATAGGAAGAACCATCGTCTACCAGGTCTCCGGTTTGGATCGCAAGATCATATTCGCTGATATCCCCCAGGCTCTCAAGGATGCCCGTCAACGCCGTATTATTTCTTTCCTGCAAATCTCCCAGGATCAGAGCGCTTACGCCGGCATCCGTTCTGCCGGTTGTCATGCTCCTGATCTCAGACCAGCTTTCACCGTTTCCTACCCGGTAATAATACGTTGTGTTCTCTTTCAGATCCGTTATCGTCGCGCCGCATATATAGGCAGCGCTTCCGTCCGTAAATGTGACCAGATCGCAGGTCGCATCATAAACGGAACCTGCTTCTATCTCTTCCCGGCTTTCACTGATCTGCACCCGGGCAGCATCTTGTGCATACATGGGATTCGCAAACCAACTGACGTTTAAGCTGTCCGCCGCATCCGCCGCATTTCGCCAAATCTGCGTAGGAACGCCTTCTTCGTCTCCATCCGAATGATAAATGACGGTCGTATAAGCTACCGATACGTTTCCTTGGCTGTCTTTTGCAGTAACCGTGATCGATTCCTTGTTTTCCAGGATTTCCTCATTTACGGCTACTTTCCCCTGTTCATCTGAAGTCCCTATCAGGTTATCTCCCTCATAAAGGCCAACACCTTCAACCGGTAAACCGGTTCCTGAATCCTTAATAACGAAATAACAGGTATCCGGAAGTTCTGCGACCATCTGGCCTCCCGTTACCGTATAGGGCGCAACCAGCGGCATGGAAACGGAAGAATTAAAGGTTTCTCCGCCTGCATGGCCATTGATCCTGCAGCTAAAAGAGGTTTCCGCTCCCACAGAGGTCGGCACCTGTAACGTAAGTGTCGCCATTGTTCCGCCAGCCACATTGCCTTCAACCCGAAAGCGCAAAATGCCGCTGATCGGATTATAGGAGGGTTCTTCTATAATAGTGCAGCCTCCCGCAACCTCTAATTGTGCATTTTCCGCAAACATTTCATCTACATTCAGCTCTACTTCCAGTGAATCCACTTCATTGTCTCTGGGTGTAAACTGCAAATGGATCGGCTGGCCTAACACAGCGCTGCTTTCCTGGGCCAAAACGGTCATAGGGGCTCCGGAAATGCTCTCATCCTGGATGGTTACCGTGTATTCTCTCGTAGCTTCATTTCCGTATCCATCCACTACCGAGACACGGATGGTGTGATTTCCGTTTGCCAGGCTTAGCCCTGCTTTTAATGTTCCGTCTCCGATATTCACCAAAACATTATCGCCCTGAATCAGCTGCCCATCTACGTAAAGCGCCGCAGACTGCACACCGGTATTATTGGCGTTTGTCTGTACACTGTCTGCGAACGTCGCTTCAATATCAAGATTCCCGGAAGAAAGGGTCATATTCGTATGAAGGGCTTCCTGTTCTCCTTCACCTGCGGTTACCAGAACCGAACTGATTTCCGGAGGCTGAGTATCCTCGGGCGTACTTCCGTAAACATAGGTCAAATTATCAAAATATAAGGTTCCGCTCAGATCGCCCTTTGTCTGAGCAATACCGTCTGAATTAAATGTTGCCAGATATTCAGGGATCGGGATCTGTCCGATGGTTACGGTTTCCCCTGTTGTGGCAAGGGTTACCGTTTCAGGAACCTCTGCTCCGATATCAAGGGGTGAGGTGGAATAACCGCCGACAAACTCGCTGACCCGGGGATCATCACGATCCACCAAAATGATATTTCCATTCTCATCGGTCTGGCATTTTACCCAGCCCTGGGGTGAGGCCCACAGCTTTCCGGCTCCTATAGATTGCTTGGGATTTGCCATCATAATCCGGACAGACATCCCTGCCGGAATCGTAACCGGCATTTGCAGATGGCTGATATCCGCTTCAAAATAATGCCAGTTATCATCCGCGTGGCGGGCTACGCAGTTTGGCATATAAATACTATTCTCTGTAAAATCTACCTGGGAAGTATTGCCAAGGCCGTCCCTATAGCGCAGACGCAGCCACAGATTCGGCGTATCCTTGGGAATATAGACCCAGATGCCGATTCTCGTGGGATTGCCTACGGCCTCCAATTTGATTTCCTCTGACAGCCCAAAGCAGACGCCGTCTGTTTTTCCCATATTGGTGTTGAAATCATAATCCACCCGCAGAGACTGGCTGCCAAAACGTACCGGATACCCCTCGTCTGCGCTTACAATTCTGGCGGTTCCTACCTGGGAGCCTTCCGGCGTGGTTCTGTCTGTGTAGGAAAGACAGGCGATATCATACCCTTCTGCGGCAATCTGCGCCCCGTTTTTGACTGTCTCAAATTTTTCGTAGCTTCCGTCTTCAAGGAACTGTCCACAGTAATCGTCAGCACCGCCGGCTGTTTTCCCATGGAAAATCTTCGCAGATTCTTGTTCAAAATCCATCGCGGTCTGAGGCTCTTTACAAGCCTCCAGCACAACGCTGCCGGATACCTGAGAATCAAAGGCGCTTGTTACCGTGACAACCGCTTCGATATCCGTAGCCGTTTTTTCCAGGGCCGAAAGCGCATAATCCTCCGGCACCTTCTCATTTGTGTTTTCCCCGCTATAGACAGGCTGACAGGTCAGTTTATTGTCCTTCACAGTCCCCACAGACAAAAGAGGCATTTGCTGCGGACTTTTTTCTTCTGTTTCCGTGATGATTTCATAATCACTTCCTGTTCCCGTCCATTGTCTGCGATTGTACTGGGTCGGCGCAATGGTCCATTCAAAGTCCCCGTCCTTATAATGCACCTCTCTTTGCTTATACGTTACCTGCAAGCCCAGATCAGAGGTTTCTCCTTCTCCTATGCTGGCCTTTTCAGCGGAAAACTGAATTTTATCAGGCTTCGCAATGGTAATTTGGGTCGTTCCTACCACATTGCCGGTTTCATCATATAGCGAGACAGACACATCTCCTGTGTTTTCGTTTGAAGTAAATTCTCCTGTATTGCTGTTGATTTTACCGAACTTCGATTCCACCACCCAGCTTAACCCCTCCGGCAGAGGAGCAGGCGCACCGGACTGATCCGCTCCGGTCGCGGTAAACTGCACCTTTGATCCTGGCGTATACACTTCATTATTGGGAGAAATCGCCGCATGATCAAAAATGCCATCCGATGAAGCCTTGGACAGAATCATCAGGGAAGAGCTGACCTGCCGTTCCTGCCCGTCGGAAGGATTGTTCCTGGTTATAACGCTGCCGTCCCCGTCTCTTCTGGAAACAAAGGTGGAGGAACCGCTTCCATCCAGAAGCAGGGCTGTTTCACAGCCTCTTTCCTTCATCATCTGTGCGACTTCATACTGGGTATAGCCGCAGGAAACAGGATACCGCTGCCCGTAGCAGACCATGGTAACCACGGTGCCGTCCGCTTTGATCCCCACCGCCGTATAGGTCACGTTCCGTCCGCCCTTTGCAACGTTTACCTCACCGTCTTTTACAAGCAGGCTGCCTCCTGCCACCGCATGCTGCAGATTGGCAAGATCCTCCTCTGCATAGCTGTCGGAAATCAGCGCTTGTCCATCCTTATCGATGGCAAAATAATACTTGCCGGCCGTATCGTTATAGGTCACCCCGTCAATGATCAAAATTCCGCTGGGCTGGCCGGTTGCCATGTTGTAATAATCCGCATTGATCGCCGCTACAACGGTTGCTCCCGCGTAATTTTCCAGATCTGTACGGTTGAAAAAGCTCTGAGCCGATTTTACCTGATCGGATACCGTCTGCATCCGCCAGGCGATCTCATTGTCGGAAAGGATATTTTCCAAACCTGCATAGCCGGCAATGATCTGCGCCTGACTCAGATCGATTTCACAAAAATAGTCGATATTTTGATTGAGTCCCGATTCCTCATTGGTATAGGTCACATATTCCGTAACCCCCGGCGCCAGCTGATAGGCTGTTTCCGAAACAAACAGCCGGTCGCCGCTTTCACCTTCAAATAAATGAGTGCCGGAGCCGGTATTTTCAAACGCCGATTCCGCAAAGCCCGTTATCGGGGGGAATATCTGTAAGGCCATAATCAACGACAATGTGACTGCAAGCAGTCCCTTGACCCTCTGCCTCATAAATTCACCTCCTGAAAAAAAAAAGAGAAGGGCGACGGCTTTACGCCGCCGCCCCAAATGAGTGCTGTGACTTTTCAGAATGGAAACGTTAAATCACCGGATCCTGCGTAACCGCATCTCCGATTTGCTGACCTAAATCGCTTCCCGAAATAGGATTGCTTTCCTCAGGATCATCATTGATTTCAAACCATTCTTCCATGTCATCGTTATAAACGTATTCTTTGTCATCAACGGTAACTGTTGTGCCGCCGCTAATAGCCTGTTCGATCTTATCTCCCAGATCTTCCGGTGAAATGAATTCCCCTTCCGGGCCTTCATATTCTTGTTTATCCTCACGCCATTCATACTTGTCATTTCCGATTTGAACAACGCCGGGACGAGTCACTTCAGGCGGATTCCCACCGCCATGGCTTCCGCCACCGCCGCCGCTGCTGGGACGGGTCGCCGGAGCGTTGATGGTTCCTCCATTGGTGGTTTCCTGATTTTTGATGGCGCTGGTGTTGCCGGTTGCGGTAATGTCCGCGCCGTCTGTGGACAGGGTGTCGATGGTTGCGCCGTTCGCTACGTTTACGCTTGTTCCGTCAGCGGTCTCTTCCACTGCGATGGTGCCGATTTCAGCTGTAGACTGCGCCTGGATGCTGGTATCAGGCGCTTTAACGCTGATGTTTTCTACTGTGCCGGCAACGGTCAGAGCAGCGTCTTCAGCCCCTTCCTCAACGATTACGTTTTCAACCGCAGACCCTTCGCCCACGGTGACTTCTCCATTGGCTGCGGAAACGATAACATTGTCCGCTGTGGTATCATTCAGGGTAACGCTGCCGTTTGCAGCCCCCTGAGCAACGATGATATCTCCGGCTTTTACGCCTTCGATAACAACATCTTCGGCTGTAGCGATCACGATGGTGCCGGTAGCGTCTACATCTGCCGCTGCGTAAGTGCCGCCTGCATTGATGTACGTCGTAACGGCGTTGTTGAGCATAACAACGACTGCGCCTCTGGATACGGCAGCCAGAGGATCAACGGTTCCGTCAGGATTGCCGTTTACAATGCCTCTTGCGCTCATGGCGTTCAGATAAGGCAGCGCCCAGCTGGAAACGTCCGCGCTGTCAGCAAAGGCGGTTCCGCCTGTTGTCATGGGCTCGATCTTCAGAGCTCTTGCCAGCATAACGATGGACTGCTCTCTGGTAATAGGATCGTCGCCGCCTACGGTTCCGTCTCCATAGCCGCTCATAACATCAGCCGCTACGCATTTGAGAATGGCGCTTTGGTACCACTGGCCGTTCAGATCGGTGAACTGGTTGGACGCGGTGGTCTCATAACCAAAGGCTTCCGCCAGAACCTGGGCCAGCTCGCCTCTTGTCATGGAATTATCCAGATTCGCATTTCCATTTTCATCACCGGACAATACGCCGTTTTCAGCCCACTCGTCAAAGGCGCCCTGCGCCCAGTGTTCTGAAGCATCATTGGCAGCAAATACCATACCCGGCATCATGGATACCACCATGGCCAGAGACAGTAACACTGCCAATACCTTTTTCTGTTTCATGTGATTTCCCCTCCTTACATGATTCAGGAAAGAATCTCTTTCCTTAACAAATTATGGTTGCCTTTATTATATACGCCTTTTCGACGTGTTTCAATACATTTTCACGCCATTAAGTGTATTTTTGAAAAGAGGAAAATTCTATATGATAGTATATAATCCCAGAAAGGTTGATTTTAGCCCATATGCTTCAGATCAAAGAATTGCGAACGCAACTGGGGATCAGTCAGGAATCTCTTTCCGAAGTCCTGGACGTTTCTCAGCAGACCATCAGTAAATATGAAAACCACAGGCGAGTGCCCGATCTGCAAATGCTGATTCGTCTTGCGGATTTTTTTCATGTCACGTTGGATGAGATCGCCGGAAGAACCTTCTCCTTCCCGGAGGCCGAGCTTTCGGACGAATCTTTTTTGGAATCCACTGTGGATGTCTCCGACCTTTCTCAGGAATCCAGAAAAAAGCTGGCAGACTACATAGACCTGCTGAGGCGTTCTGAGCATCTGGCGCAAATCGAAAAAAAGGGGAAACAGGGAACCCCGCCGAAAAAAACAGCCCCTTTATCATCATTCAGATAAATCCCCCCTGCTTCCGCCCCTTTGCCGGATCCCTTTCCCTTTTCTTTCCGGCCTGTGACTTCTTTTTCCCCCGCAGCTGTTTCATGATGGTTTTCAAAAAATAAAAAACCAGCGCAGCCGGATTTCTCCAGCCGCGCCGGCATTCTTCGTTCTTCTTTCCGCCTCTTTTTCAAAGGGGCCTTTTTCTTAATAGTTTTCCGCCTTGATCTGGAAGTAAGCCTGAGGATGTGCGCATACGGGACATTCCTTATAGGCTTCCTTGCCTACATACTGATGGCCGCAGTTAGAACACTGCCATACCACCTCTTCGTCTCTTTTGAATACCTTGCCGCTTTTGATGTTTTCCGCCAGCTTGCGGTATCTTTCCTCGTGCTCTTTTTCGATGGCGGCAACCCCCTCCATCTGAACGGCGATATCCTCAAAGCCTTCTTCTCTGGCAACCGCCGCAAATTCCTTGTACATATCGGTCCATTCGTAATTTTCACCGGCCGCCGCATCAAGCAGGTTTTCCTCTGTGGTGCCGATCCCCTGGAAAAGCTTGAACCACAGCTCAGCGTGTTCCTTTTCATTGGCCGCGGTTTCTTCAAAGAGTTTGGAAATCTGTACATAGCCTTCCTTTTTCGCCTTGGAGGCATAGAAGGTGTACTTGTTTCTGGCCTGAGATTCTCCCGCAAAGGCCGCCATCAGATTCGCTTCGGTTCTTGTTCCTTTTAAGCTTTTCATGTTGTTTCTCCTTTCCTTTCACTGAAGTAGCTTTTACCGGCTTTCCCGTTGATTTTCCGGGCTTTCCGGTTCTTTGGGTGTGTCTTCGCTTATTTCTGCCTTGCTGCTGTTTCTGTCTGCGGCCATTGCCTTTTCCCGCAATGGGGGCAGATTCCCCAAAAGACGATTTCGTGCTCCTGGATCTCAAAGCCTCCGGTATCCCGGATTTTCCCCGCAAGCTTCGCCTGATAAGGCATATCCACATCATACACCCGGCCGCACTGCTTGCAGACGATGTGATAATGGGGAGCCAGGGTATGATCTACCCGGTGAGCCGCCCCGGGAATGGGGATTTTGGAAAGCTGGCCGCTCTCCACCAGAAAGTTCAGGTTCCGGTAAACGGTTCCCTTGCTGACGGTGGGATGCTCCTTATGAATGTGCTCGTATACTTCTTCAGGCGTCGGATGATTGCGAAGGGTCATCACCGCCTCCAGCACCAGATCCCTCTGGATGGTATTGCGGGTGACCGGTTTGTGGGTTGTACTTTTCATAATCATCGTTCCTTATTAGTATCTTTTCTCAATAAGAATTATATATCGTCATCTTTCTCCTGTCAACGTTTTTTCATTCATTTTTATATGTGAATTTTCTGTTACAATTATTGACATATGCCCACAATTTGGATATAGTGAACATATGTCAAGTATATCTCTTTTCCATGATGGTTAAGGAGGCGCCTTTCGTGTCAAGGCAAGCAAAGGAACGAAAAGTTTGCAGTATGCCCAAAAATCTGCGGTTTCAGCCAAGCGCCGGCCCTTCCGGGCCAATCTCCCTCCGGGAGGACGCCCCCGGGCCCCTTCAGCAGCAAAGCCCCGGCGAAGAAGCTTTTCCCGACGACACCAACACCATCACCATGACGGTAGAGGAATACGAAACCATCCGCCTGATCGATTATATGAACTTTAATCAGGAAGAATGCGCCCACCATATGCAGGTGGCCAGAACCACCGTCCAGCGCATTTACAACCAGGCAAGAAAAAAACTGGCCATCTTTCTGGTAGACGGCCCCCGGCTGTATATTTCCGGCGGAAGCTATGAGCTGTGCGACAGACACGGCTCCTGCAACGGTTTATGCGAGCACATTCCCTCAGCCGGCGAAAAATAGCTCTCACACATATAATTACATATAAAAAAGAAGAAAGGGCGTTTTTCCAGCGGCCAAAGCCGGGAAAAACGGCCCTTTTCTTGTTTTTTGATCCTGGCCGGGCCCTTTCTTTTCCCCCAAAAGCCTTGGCCTGTCCTTTTCCCAAAAGCGCCTTTTCTGAAAATCTCCTTCTTACAGCCTCCGAAATCCATGGACAAGCCCTTCTTTTTCTTTTATATTGAAAGCATGCCGTAAGAAATCCCTTTTTTGAAACATCTCGAAAGGAGCGATAGATCCATGAAGCCCTTACCCTTCTATGAAACCGGCCCCGCTCTTGCGGAGCTTTGTCATGTCATCCGCGTTGCCTCAGGGACGGAGGAAGCCGACCTGGTACTGAAAAACCTCCGCTATCTGAATGTTTTTACCGGAGAGCTTCTCACCTCTGACATCGCCCTGGCAGGCGGCCGGATTGCCGGTCTGGGACGCTTCCGGGGAAAAACAGAAATGGACGGCTCCGGTATGCTCGCGCTGCCGGGCCTGATCGACGCTCATATCCATCTGGAAAGCGCCCTGCTCAGCCCCCGGGAATTGATCAAAGCCCTTCTGCCCTGCGGCAGCACCACCCTCATTTGCGATCCTCATGAAATTGCCAACATAGCGGGAACCGCCGGCATCGACTATATGCTCCGGGAAACGGAGGGGCTGCCTTTGGACGTACGCTTCATGCTGCCCTCCTGCGTCCCCGCCACTGCCTTTGACGAAGCAGGGGCCGCTTTGGATTCCCAGGCTCTCGCCCCTTATTACGCGCATCCCCGGGTTATGGGGCTGGGCGAAATGATGAATTATCCCGGCGTCCTGGCCACAGACAGAGATCCCCTGGAAAAAGTCCTTGCCGCCCGGCTAAAGGGAAAGCCGGTAGACGGCCATGCTCCCGGCCTTCAGGGAAAAGCGCTGGGCGCCTATGTGGCGGCGGGGATCCGCAGCGATCATGAATGCGCCGCTCTGGAAGAAGCCCTTGAAAAGCTGAGACTGGGACAGATGATCATCATACGGGAAGGTACCGCCGCTCACAATCTCCAGGCGCTGGTATCCCTTCTTTCCCCTCCTTACGAAGGCCGCTGCATGCTGTGTACCGATGACAAGCATCCCGGCGATCTTCTCCGGCTTGGGCACATGGACGGGATCATCCGCAGGGCCGTCTCTCTGGGCGCCGATCCTGTTTCCGCCGTTAAAGCGGCAACCATCAATCCCGCCCGGCATTACCGCCTGGAGGATAAAGGCGCTATCGCACCGGGATACCGGGCCGATCTGATCCTGGTGGATGATCTTGAATCCTTCAACGTAAAAAAAGTCTTCCAAAACGGGCGCCTCGTTGCCGAAAACGGGCTGCTGCGGGAGCCTCTTCCTGACGGGCCTGAGGATCAGGCCCTTTCTGAAAAAATCCGCGACAGCTTCCACATGGGGCCTTTTGGAGAAGCCTCCCTTCGCAATACCCTGCCCCTGCCTCTGATCGGCATGGTAAAAGGGCAGATCCTTACCACAAACCTTGGATACGCCGAAAACATCCAGGTTGAAAGGGACATACTGAAGATCGCCTCCATAGAACGGCATAAAAATACCGGTCATACCGGCCTGGGCTTTGTCAAGGGCTACGGCCTGAGATCCGGGGCCGTAGCCACCTCCGTTTCCCATGATTCCCACAATGTTGTGGTCATCGGCGCAAACGAAAAGGATATGGCCGCCGCCGTTAGGCTGCTTGCCTGTATGAAAGGCGGCATCGCGGTGGTAGAAAACGGCCTCCCCCTGGCGCAAATACCCCTTCCCATCGCCGGGATCATGAGCGATAAGCCCCTGAAAACCGTTGACCTTCAGCTCCAGGCCGCTAAAAAAGCCGCCTATTCCCTGGGCGTTCATCCGGAAATCGACCCCTTTATGACCCTGAGCTTCATGGCTTTGCCGGTGATTCCCTCCCTTCGGATCACCACCCGGGGAATTTTTGATGTAGACGCCCAGAAATTCCTGTGATTTTTTCCGGGTGTTTTTTTCCGGATCCGGCATCTCTATAAAAAGAGGGTGTCGCAAAATCATCAAATTAGATGATTGAGCGAGACCCTCGCTCTGTTTATAGAAAAATCAGGAGATTATCCTCTTATCTGTGGATATTCTCCTGATTTTTGGCATACTTTAATAAGGCATCTTATTTTTAGCTTTATTATGCGGATTCTTTAACCTCGTACAGATGGCTTCCCGTCCGTTCGTTTTGTATTTTCGCATGCAGTTTGTTCAGATTATACCCCATGCTCAGCAAAAGAATCTCAAGTTTTACTTTTGTTTTCCCCCGAAGCAGAAATCTTTGAAATTCATAGTCGTTTTTCAGAACCCCAAATGCTCCTTCCACCTGGATCGAACGGTTCATTCGGTACTGGATCCCTTTTTCACTCAGTATATTTTCATAAGATTCCTGACGCTTTTCCAAAAAACTCTTCGAAATATACAGCCGTTTGTTTCCCTTTGCTTTCGTGCATTTTTCTTTGTAAGGACAACCGTTGCAATCCTCACATTCATAGACGGTGACTTCTGATTTATACCCGCTTTTACTTTTCTGTTTCTTTATGAAAAGCGGCTGCAGTTTTTTCCCTGCATGGCAGGTATAAATATCTGTTGTCTCATCATAGCCCATGTTTTCCCGTTTGCTGATGTCTTTTTTGAAGCTCCGCTTTTTCCATTTCTCATAGGTCTGGGGTTTGATATAAGGCTTCTGTTTCTGCTCCCGTAAATAGGTATATCCTTCTTCGCTTTCATATCCGGAATCCGCAGTCACACTGGGATATCGGAAACCCAGTTTTTTCTCCATTTCTTTTAAAAACGGAACCAGTGTCCAGACATCATTCCGGTCCTGAAAAATATCCGCTGCTACGATATATTCGCTGTCCACGGCGATCTGTACATTATATCCCGGTTTTAATTGGGCGTTCCGCATATGGTCATCTTTCATATGCATAAACGTAGCATCCGGATCTGTCTTGCAATAATTATTCCGTCCCTGGAAGCTGGCCGTATGCCAGTCATAGATCGTCTGGCGTTCCAGGAAACGGCGGAACAGCTCCAGATATTTCTGGTTCCGGCTTTTCCGTCTGCCTCTGCTATGGACAAAAACAGTATGCTGTTCTTTGCAGATCTGTTCCAGGAAATGGCAGATTTTCTGAAGATCCTGTGTCCTTGTTTCTTCCGTTACGGAAAAACTCTGTATATACTCCTGATTCAGAAGAAATACTGCCTCCTGTATTTTCCGGAGCATTTTTGTCTCCCATTTTCCCACGGATTTCTTCCAGACGAAGGTATATTTGTTCGCGCATGCTTCCAGTTTTGTGCCATCGATAAAAACAGTCTCTTTTGACAATTCACCGGCTTTTTGCAGTCGTTTTACCATCTGGTAAAAAAGATCTTCACATGCATCAGCCAGAAATCCCGTACGGAAACGTGCGATCGTGCTGTGATCAGGCGCTTTTCTGCCTGCCAGCAGCCACATAAAGTTGATATCTCGTCTGCATGCCGTTTCAATCTTTCTGGATGAATAAATGTTCTGGGAATACGCATAGGTCAGGATCTTGAACATGGTCTTAGGGTCCACTGCCGGATTTCTGCCTTTGGCAGAGTAAGCCTGATACAGCAAGCTGTAATCCAATTCCTCCAGTTCGTGGCTCAGCAGTCGGACAGAGTCATCATCAGGAACCAAACCTTCCAAATTTAATGGCAAAACCAGTTGATAAGGTTCGCCGAATTCGGTATAATTTTTATGGTATTTTGAATTACTCGTCATAATTAATTATACCACGGATTACGGACTCTTCGGGGTCCGTTTTCTGTTTTTGGACACGAAAAAGGAGCGTTGCTCCATAGATG
>CALWZU010000041.1 GCA_944386095.1 uncultured Clostridia bacterium
GCTCCCTTTTCGCTGATCCAGGTACTCCTCGATCCTGGAAAGGATCGCTTCCACCACCTGATCGATATTTCCATGTAAAGAACAGCCCGCAGCACGGGTATGGCCGCCCCCTCCAAAGGCGGTGCAGATCTCGGCCACATCCGCCCAGTTTTTGGAGCGCATTCCCACCTTCATAAGTCCGGGCTGGATTTCCTTTATGAAAACGGAAATCTCCACCCCCTCTATGTTTCGAAGCATTTCCACCATCCCGTCAGTGTCGGTAATGGTGCCCCCAAGAGAGGAAAGCTCCTGGTGCGTGATGAAAGCAAGAGCCACCTGTTCCTCCATGTAATATGCCATATGGGAAAGACAGGCATAGGTAACCGGGAGCTTTGTTTTGGAATCGCTCTGATAAAGGTTGATGCTGATGCGGTCCCTGTCGATCCCCGCTTCGATCAGTGCGGCGGCGATCCGGTGAGTGTCCCCTGTAGTATTGCTGTACTGAAACTGCCCCGTATCCGTGACGATAGCCGTATAAAGTCCCTGGGCCGCTTTTGGGGAAAGCTTCCATCCTCCCGCCTGGAACAGGGCGAAAATGATTTCACCTGCCGCCGCCCGGTTTCCTTGTACGTGATTAAGCATCCCATAGAAGGTATTGGTCTTATGATGATCTATATTGATGGTAAGGCGGCCCCTTTCCAAAAGAGGAAGCCGGCTTCCCAGACGATCCCTGTCGCTGCAGTCCACCGCCACTACCGCATCGTAGCGGGACAGAAGCCCGGCCTGGGGGAAAAAGGATGGATCCTCTAAAAAGGTGAGATTGGCCGGCAGCGGCTCTCCGGGACAGATATGCACGGTCTTTCCCATTTTTCCGAGAGCATCGGAAAGAGCGACGCAGGAGCCGACGGTATCGCCGTCGGGGATAATATGGGACAAAAGCAGAACGGTATCCGCCTCTTCCAGAGCTTTCGCGATTTTAAAAAGGGAATCATTTTCCATCATGATGCTTTTCACCGCTTTCCGCTCTGTCCGCCTCAGAGGACTGCCCCTCCTCATGAAGCCCCTCCAGAATCTTTTCGATATGCATGCCATAATCCAGGGAAGTATCCAGCTTAAAGGTCAGCTCCGGCACATGGCGGATCGCCACCCGTTTTCCGATCCGGCCCCTGATAAAGCCTGCGGCCTTGTTCAGGGCCTGGACTGTCGTCTGTTTTTCCTCCTTTGAAGCTAAAACGGAAAGATAAACGGTGGCGTAGCTGCCGTCAGAGGTCACGTCCACTCCCGTTACGCTTGTGATCTGTGCGATGCCCGGATCCTTCAGCTCTTTTCTGAGGAGTTCGCTGACGATCTTTTTGATTTCTTCTCCCAGTCTGCCGCTTCTGTAATGTTTCTGCATACTTATAAGCCTCTATTTTCTTTCCACTTCCACCATGGCAAAGGCTTCGATCACGTCGCCTTCCTTGATGTCGTTGTAGTTCTCAATGCCAACGCCGCATTCGTATCCGGCGGCCACTTCCTTCACATCATCCTTGAATCTTCTCAGAGAAGCCACCTTGCCCTCGTGTATCACGATACCGTCCCGCAGCAGACGAACCTGGGCGTTTCTCTGAACCTTGCCGTCAAGCACGTAGGCTCCGGCCACGCTGCCGACGCCGGGCACCTTAAAGACCGCTCTGACTTCCACTCTGCCCAGAACCACCTCTTTATATTCCGGATCCAGCATGCCCTTCATGGCCGCCTCGATATCAGCGATCGCCTCGTAAATGATCCGGTAGGTATGGATTTCCACGCCTTCCCGTTCCGCCATGCTGATGATATTGCCGGAGGGTCTTACATTGAACCCGATAATCAGCGCATTGGAGGCGGAGGCCAGAAGAATATCCGATTCCGTTACAGTGCCTACGCCGGAATACACGATTTTCACCGCCACCTCTTCATTGGAAAGCTTTTCCAGAGACTGGGTAACGGCGCCTACGGAGCCCTGAACGTCGGCTTTGACGATGATGTTCAGCTCCTTCATCTGACCGCCCTGGATCTGGCTGAACAGATCCTCCAGAGAAACCCTGGTTTTCATTTTCATGGTTTCTTCCCTGAGCTTGTTCTGACGGCTTGTAGCGATGGCCTTAGCCTGTTTTTCCTCTCTTACCGCAAACATTTCGTCTCCGGCCTCCGGCACATCCTGAAGTCCCAGTATCTCCACCGCCGTAGAGGGGCCCGCCTTCTTGACAGGCTCGCCCTTCCAGTTATGCATGGCCCTGACTCTGCCGCTGCAAACCCCTGCCACGATAGGCGTTCCAACGGTCAGGGTACCCTTTTGGACGATGACGGTAGCGATGGGACCCTTGGCCTTATCCAGCCGGGCTTCAATAATGGCGCCCTTGGCCAGCCGGTCGGGATTTGCCTTCAGCTCCAGCATATCCGCCTGTAAAAGCACCATTTCAAGAAGGTTGTCGATCCCTTCGCCGGTTTTGGCGGAAACCGGAACGCAGATCACATCTCCCCCATATTCCTCTACAAGGATCCCATACTGCATCAGATCCTGCTTTACACGATCCACATTGGCATCGGGCTTGTCGATTTTATTGATCGCCACGATGATGGGAACGCCGGCCGCTTTGGCATGGCTGATGGCCTCGATGGTCTGCGGCTTGACGCTGTCGTCCGCAGCCACCACCAAAATGGCGATATCCGTTACCTGGGCGCCTCTTGCCCGCATTGCCGTAAACGCCTCATGCCCCGGCGTATCCAGGCATACGATTTTATTTTTACCCGAATAAACCTCCGAAGCGCCAATATGCTGGGTGATGCCGCCGGATTCGGAGGCGGTGATATTCGTGCTTCTGATAGCATCCAGAAGGGAGGTTTTCCCGTGGTCAACATGGCCCATTACGGTAATGATAGGCGGTCTTGGCCTGAG
>CALWZU010000042.1 GCA_944386095.1 uncultured Clostridia bacterium
TGGATCAGACCATGGGGAAGGGAGAGGATCAGCAGCCTGCTCCTCAGCCCCAGAAGGATGATATTCTGATCGCCTATTTTTCCCAAACGGGTACTACCCAGGAAATCGCTGAGATCATTCAGGAGCAGACCGGCGGAGATATGTTCCGGATCCAGCCGCTGACCCCTTATCCGGATAGCGAAGAGGAAACCTCCGAAATCGCTTTGAAGGAACTGGAGGAGGATGCCAGGCCCGCTCTGTCGGCGGCTGTGGAAAACATGAACGATTATGATACGGTCTTTGTGGACTTTCCCATCTGGAACGGCACCACGCCCGCAGTAGTCAGAACGTTCCTGGATGTTTACGAATATGAAGGAAAGACCATCATCCCCTTTGCCACCTCCGGCGGCAGCGGCATCAGCGAGGCTCAGGCCTGGATCCGGGCAGCCTGCGGGGACGCCCACGTGGTAGACGGGCTTCTGGTGGAAAGCAGGGGCGAAGCGGCGGAAAAAGAAATCGCCCAGTGGCTTTCTGAGCTGGGGATCGTGGACTGATAAAACAGATTGTGGACTGATAAAACAGGGCATTATTCCATGAGGGCCCGGTAAAGTCCCGGCTTCATGGAGCTGTCTGTTTGAAAGCGAAAGGTCAGGAAGGGATAGCGGTTTTGAAAATAGGCTCTGTTTCGCCCTTTGTTTCCCAGCATATTGGAAAAGGAGCGGGGATGGCACAAAAATCGCACCCTTCCTATTTGTTTTTTGCCGCCGGCCTTGCCGGAAGAATCGGAAAGAGGGCTGAAGGAGGAGGGGGAAGAAGGACAAAGAGAAGGAGCCTGGGTTTTTCTTCGGGAAAGAAGGGAAAGGAGCTGCTCTTCCAAATCCTCCTTTGCCAGCTCTCCTTCTACAAGCTGGCGGAAGGCGGGGTGGAAGCTGTTTCCTAAAACCCCCTGTCCGTCGTTTCGGACAAGATCGGAGCTTTTCAGCCCCACCCGGATGATCTGAATACCGGCCCCGGTGAGGATCCGATACATGTCCTTTGTGGCCCGGAGCATTTCCTCCTGGGAAAAGGGCCGATACAGCCCTTCTTTATACCGGCGGGAAAGGTCGGTGCCCTCCAGGATCACGGTGGGATACAGCCTCGCCATGGCGGGGCGGCAAAAGACCGCTTCCCGGGCGGAGAAAAGGGCTTTTTCATAGGAATCTCCCGGAAGTCCTACCATTAGCTGAAGGCCGAGGGTAAAGCCGAAGCGGCGGATCAGGCGGCTGCTTTGGTAAATAGCGGCGCTGTCGTGGCCCCGGTTTGAAAGGCGCAGAACCTCCTGGTCAAAGGACTGGGCGCCCAGCTCGATGACGTCAACCTGGAAGCCCTTAAGAAAAAGGAGGATATCCTCATCGATATAATCAGGCCTTGTGGAAAGACGTATCCTGTCCACAAGGCCTTGTTGCTTGTAGGAAAGGGCGATTTGCAGATACCGTGCCTGCTGGTCTCTTGGAAGGCCGGTAAAGCTGCCGCCGTAGAGGGCCACCTCTATGACAGGGGGCCTGGGATTTGTCAGAGTGGAAAGCCAGGCGTCCATGGCGGCGGCCATCTCCGGGGCAGAGGGGGCGGCGGAGCGGGCGGTGACAAGGCGCTGGTTGCACAAGGCGCAGTCGTTGGGACAGCCCTGGTGGGGGATAAAGATGGGAATGATGGCGTGGCGTTTCATAAAAGACTTCCTTTTCCGGGCAAAAGGGCGTCAGCCCTCCTGCACCTCTACCTTCAGGTAATCCGGATATTCCCGAAGGGCTTCGCCCCTGTATTCCAGAATGCTCACAGATCCTTCTTCCTGTTCTTCCTGCTCTTCATCGGCTTCTGCAAAGCCCATGAGCTTGTAGGTGATATACATGACCCGGTTGCGGCCCGTGTCCACGAACTGGGCCCGGAGCCTTTTGCCCTTTTCATGAGCAAGGCGGATGATATGCACCAAAAGGGCGGAGCCGATGCCCCTTGTCATGACCCTGCAGGACATCAAAAGGAGCTTGATTTCTACAAAATCAGCTGATTCTTCCAGAAGGATCAGCCCGATTTTTCCGTAGGTGCCCAGACGGTCTTCAAGGGAAGCGATCAGGAAAATATGAGAGTCGGAGGAAATAAAGCCTTCCAGCTGTTCAAAATCGTAGGTATAGCCGGTGGAATTCAGCTGGTTGGTTCGGACCGTCAGCTCTTCCACCCGTTCCAGATCTCCCGGTTTTACCGGGGCGATCAAAAGATGCATATCCAGGGTGGCTAAAAATTCCTCGGAGGAGCCCTGAAAAGCCTCCTCTTCTTTTTTGCGCTTCAAATCGCTTTGATACATCTGACGCCTGAGCCGGGAATCCTGGGTGACAAACCGGGGCATCAGCTGGGGCATATCCGTTAAAGCGGCGTAGTTTTCGGCGTCGATACATAAGACCTGGGGCAGCTGAAAGTGGATTTCCTCCCGTTCAAAGGCCTGATCGTCGATAAAGGCAAAGGTATCCAGGTTTATATTCAAGGCCTGGGCGATTTTTTGCAGAGAATCGGCCTTGGAATTCCAGTTGATCTGGGGATAGATAAAATACTGGGAAAGGCCCAGCTCCTCCAGCTTTTTCATGGCGTCCCGGGGGTCGTTTTTGCTGGCTATGGACAAAAGGATGCCTCTCTGGTCAAGGGTTTCCAGGATTTGAGGGATCCCCTCTTTCAGGGTGACCCTCTGATCCTCCGCCAGAGTGCCCTCCCACAGGGTGTTGTCCAGGTCCCACACAAGACATTTGATTTTCTTTTGCATAACAGACCGCTCCCTTTATTTTTTCTGCGCCCGTTCCACTACCTGAGCGATGGAATCGATGGTTTTAAAATTCTTTTCGGTGATTTCCTTATTTTTGATCTTGATATGGAAGGTTTTTTCCAGATACATGACCATTTGAAGGGCAAACAGGGAATTGACATAGCCGCCCTTAAAAAGATCGGTGTCGTTTGTGAGGCCTTCGGCCTTACCGTTCATTCTGAAAAATTCCATAATGCTTTCTTTGATTTCTTCCATGTCCATTCTCCTTTCCAAAAGCCGGCGGATCCTGCCTCCGGGTCCTGTCAGATCCCGCTCAGCATATCCAGCAGCTCTTCTGCAGATATTGTATCGGTTACGGTGTATCTTTTCAAGCATAAAAGGCTTTGGGGAAGCCCCTGAAGAACCGTATTCATGCCCGGCTCTACCGTCAGGCTCACCCGGATCCCAAGCTCTGACAAAAGGGCTTCGGAGAAAGCCGTATGAAAGCCGTAAGGATAGGCGTACACGCTAACGGAGGAGCCGGTGTTTTCCGTAAGCCCCTCTTTGGAAAGGCGGAAATCCTCCCGGAAGGCTTTGATATATTCCTCTTCCGTTTCTCCCGGCCTGGGATAAACGCCCTGGCGGCAGTCCTCTCCGTCAAGGCTTGCCACCTGATGCATGTCGTAGCTGTGGCTTTGCAGATCCACAAAGCCAGAGGCTTCCATTTCCCGGGCGGTTTCCCAGGTAAAATGAGGATACATTGGCTCGCCTGTATCTTTATAGGTGTCCTTTCCAACGGAAATCCCGATCAGGTGGATGGTGGCGGGCATCTGTAAGCGGCAGAGAACCGGATAGGCGTAATCGAAATTGCTCTGGTAGCCGTCGTCGAAGGTGATGGCCACCAGCTTCTCGGGAAGCGGGGCGCCCTGATCCACAAAAGAGATCAGATCCTCAAACAGAACAGCCGTATAGCCGGCCTCTTTCAGAGCCCTCAGCTGCTCCTCAAAACGCTGGGGCGTGATGATCGCCTCGTTATCCTCCTCATAGCCAAGACCGTGATACATCAGCACCGGTATCTGGCGGTTGCGGGAAAGAAGGGTCTGACCCAGGGCGGTTTGGGCCTGTTCAAGACGGCCCTGGGCGTAGGCTTCTCCCTCGGCGGAAGGGGTAAAGCAGGTGGAGATGCGCTGGTTTACATTATCCTTTGTGACGTAATAGCCCAGATCCTGGGGCACGTAAACGGAGGTGTCGCCGAACATTTTCGCAAGGGCCATATCCCCCACCGTGTTTCGGAAATGGTAGGCGTCATAGAAGTACCGGGGCTCGTAGCTGACGGAATGAAAGCCTGTAAAATCCCAGAAATCAGTGATCTGGGCCAGCTTTTGCCAGTAAAGGGAAAGATCCTCTTTTTCGTAGGTCAAAAGCTCCTGATAATAGATGGGGGAAACGATCAGACGGAAGGTAATCCCCTGTTCCTGACAGGCCTCCTTGACGGCCTGGATGGCGGAAAGACATTCTTCCATGGCGGGAAGGCTGTCATTAAAGCCATAGGTAGCGTCAAAATCCGGATAAGCGGCCATGTAATCCGTCAGGCTGCCGATGGGCTCGGTATCCCGGACCAGCTTGTTGTAAACCCCTGTCTGGGGCACGAAAACATCCGATGCGCCGGGCAGATAGGATTTCTGGGAATAGGCCTGAAGCTTGTCAAGGGCGTACTGAGGATGCAAAAACAGGTATTTCAGATAAAAGAAAAGCGCAGAGGAGCCCTCGACCTTGGCGTGGAGGTTGTTTTTTACCGGGTCTTCTTCTACGTTGTAGGAAACAGCCTCTTCCAGGCCTATATTGAGGATGATGTTTTCAGGCTGATAGTTTTCGATGATGTAAAGGGCGGTCTTTTCGATGTCGTACATGTCCCCCCCGTACATGAGCATATTGTAAAAGCTGGCGTCGCCGTAGTAGGCGTTGAGCTTTTCCGTAGAAAAGGAGCTGGTCTTGGAGCAGCCGATGATATAGGAATCGTAATTTTCGTGATGCTGATCCAGATAGGCGATTTTGGACACTCTGGGATTGTTGGTCATGTCGTAGGCATACCAGTTCATCAGCTTGTCCCCGAAGACGCCGAAGGGATCCACCGCCCAGTTGAAGCCGGCGAAGGCAAGGCCGCAGATGGCCAGAGAAAGGAGCATATACAAAAGCCAGGCTTTCAGGCCGATGGTTTTTCGGGATGCTTTGCCTTTTTCGCCTCCGGCGGGCTCCCGGCTTTGCCGGGGCGCTCCGGCAGGCTGTACATTCTGTTGGGTCATGGCTTTTTTCCTCCTTTCTTAAAACTGGAAGTACAGGAACTGAGATACCTGGCTCATGCAAAGCAGGGAAGCGGCAAGGAGAATGCCGCTGTAGGCCGCATGGTACCAGCGGGGCCGGAAGCCCTTGAGGATCTCGTTGGAATTGCGAAAGCAAAAGCAGATCAGGGCGCCGATGGCCATGAGGATCACAACCTGCAGATTGCTTTGCACGTAGGCGGCGCCCTGGGCCATGAAGGCGCCAAAATCCGCTATGGCGGGCCGGATGTCGAACATGCTGCGGTAGACCTGAAAAACCTGGGTCATGTTGTTGGCGTCAAAGAGCACCCTTGTGACAAGGACAAAGAAAAAGGTCAGGCACAGGGCGAGGGGGGTGGGAAGCCGGAGCCGGTAAAGGGTCATGATATTGGCGATGCACACCAGCACGCCGTTGACAAGCCCCCAGATGATAAAATGCCAGCCTGCGCCGTGCCAGATGCCTGAAACCAGGAAGGTGGCCATGGTGGCAAGGATCAGCTTTCCGATGCCGTTTCCGAAATGGAAGATGCTTTTGAAAATATAATCGTAGAAAAACTGGGAGATGGTCATGTTCCACCTTCTCCAGAAATCGGCGAAGTTGCGGGCTTTATAGGGAGAATCGAAGTTGATGGGCAGGCGGATATTGAAAAACAGCGCCAGCCCCAGGGCCATGTCGATGTAGCCGGAAAAATCAAAATAATAGGCGAAGGTGTAGGCGATCACCGCGCCCCAGGCTTCGAAAAAGTTGCCGTTTCCCATGACGTTGTAAAAGGTTTGGGCGTGCTCGATCATCATATCCGCCAAAAGGATTTTTTTGGCGCAGCCGATGGAAAACAGTAAAATCCCCTGCATGATCAGATCGGGCTTGATCACGTGCAGGTCCGGGGCCTTCAGCTGGGGGATCATGCCCTCGTAGTGGATGACAGGCCCTACGATCAGCTGAGGGAAGAAGGTGACAAAAACCATGTAGTCGGTAAAGCTGCTGGGCTCTGTCCCTTCCTTGTAGGTATCCACCAGATAGGAGATCAGCTGGAAGGAATAAAAGGAAATGCCAAGGGGCAGGATCAGGTGCAGCAGGGTGAAATCGGCTCCGAAAAACCGGTTGAGATTTTCCAGAAAGAAGTTTGTATATTTGAAATAAAACAAAAGCCCCAGGTTTTCCGCAAGGCCCAAAATCAGAAGAGGCAGGGCGATCCGGCGGTTTTCCCGGCAGCGTCTGAGATAAAAGCCGATGAAAAAGTTAAACACCGCCGTGCCGAACAGGACCGGTACGAACCGGGCGTCCCCCATGCCGTAAAAAACCAGGGAGGCGATGATCAGCCACCATTTTGACAGGCGGTCGCCGGCAAAGCGCTGCAGAAAAAAATAGCCGGCAAGGGTGATGGGAAAGAAAGCAAGGATAAAACCATAGGATGAAAAAATCATGTGCAAGCTCCTCATATATATCAAATCTTTAAATTTCAGTTTATTATATCGGTTGTCTTATGTCAATCGATTGTATATAATAGAGATGATTGTAACCGTATCGCTTTTTTGCGAAAAAAATGGGGAAAAGGAAAAAATCCCCGGTAATCAGGGAGAAGCTATGGAAAAGGAACAAAAACAGGGGAAATGGGCGGGAAAAGCCGCTATCAAGGGAATTGCCGTGGTATCATCGGAAACCAAGGACGCCTGCGATACCAATCCCGTAGTGCTTATGGGCGGCGTTGACGCGGTGAAGATCTGCGAAGGGGAGGATGTGTTTCATCCCTTCGACACGGTGGTGCCCCTTTCCCGGGTGCAGGTGATCGACAACACGTTTTTGCGCTGTATTGTGCCTCTTTCTCCTGGAGAAAATCTTTTGAAGGATCAGGGCCGGGAAAGGGAAACTCCATAAGGGCAGGCTAAGGGTGGACAAAAGAATAAAAGAGGCCGGGAAGGAAAGACCTCCCGGCGGATCACCCATAGATCATGGATTCAGACATAGATATGGCTTTGGACATAGATAAAGAAAGCCGGAAGGAGCGCAGGATGATGACAGACCAGCAGGGCCGACAGATAGAGCGGCTGCAAATACAGATCACGAAAAAAGACAGGTTTGCCCCTTTGTATGACAGAAACTGGCAGGAGGAGGGAAAGGATCCGGAAAAGGAAGGGATTCTGGCCCTTGTAAGGGCCGCCGCAGCCCAGGGGGTGAGCAAAATCCGCCTGACAGGGGGAGAGCCTCTGGAGAGAGAGGACCTGGAGGAAGTGATCGGAGAAATCGCCAAGATCCAGGGCATAAAGGAAATCACCATGAGAACCGGCGCAAGAGGCCTTGACGCCAGAGCGGAGGAGCTGAAAAAAGCGGGTCTTACGGCGGTGAGCGTATGCCTGGATACGTTTTTTGAGGAAAAATACATTTATATGACCGGCGGCGGAAAGATCGACCAGGCCATGGACGGCCTGGAAGCGGCGGTAAAATGGGAAATGAAGCCGGTGCGGGTGGAAACGGTCATAATGGAGGGCTTTAACGAGGATGAGATCCTAAGCTTCGGGCAGCTGGTGCTCAACGAACCCATCGACGTGGTGTTTGTACAGAGAAAATGGGACAGGCAGGGAGAGGCGCCTGTGCTTTCTCAGGGAAAACGGCTGCGGCTTATGCAGACCGAGGAGGTAAAAAAGCAGTTCAAGGGTCTTTTCGGCCTGAAAACGGTTTCTTCTCCCGCTCAGTTTTATCAGTGGAGCCAGGCCAAGGGCCGGGTGGGCTTTGTGGATCCTGATATCGCTTGCAGGGAAGGGATCGGAGG
>CALWZU010000043.1 GCA_944386095.1 uncultured Clostridia bacterium
CGGGCATGGACGCCCTGACCCACGCCATAGAGGCCTATGTTTCCACCATGCATTCTCCCTTTACCGATCCCCTTGCCCTGAAGGCCATCCAGATGGTATTCGATTATCTTCCCGATTCCTATCAGGGAAATGAGAATGCCAGGGAGCAGATGCATTACGCTCAGTGCCTGGCCGGGCAGGCCTTTACCAACGCCCTTTTGGGAATCGTTCATTCCCTGGCGCATAAAACCGGCGCCGCCTTTTCCACCGGCCATATCCCTCATGGCTGCGCCAACGCCATCTACCTGCCCTATGTCATCCAGTTCAACGCTCCGGCGGCTATGGAGCGCTATGGGCAGATCGCCAGAAGCGTAGGCATACAGGGAACAGATGAGCAGTGTATGCATAAGCTGTGCGAAAAAATCGATCATTATAATCAGCTTCTTGGCATTCCCAAAACCCTGAAGGACTTCGGCGTCAAAGAGGATGAATTCAAGGAAAAGGTGGATCAGATCGCCAGTCTTGCGGTAGAGGACGCCTGCACAGGCTCAAATCCCAGAAAGGTAACCCCCCAGGATCTCAAAGAGCTGCTTATCCAGATTTATTACGGGAAATAACACCCCTTCTTTCACTGGATGGTAAAGAAAAGCAGCCAATTCTCATCAAAAATAAGCGAAAAGCCCTTTTCAGCAATAAAAGCCGTTGAAGAGGGCTTTTTCTTCAAAAACAGTTTTTCCCGGCATTTTTACACGGCTTTTTCTGCAAAGCTCCAGCTTACAGCCCAAGAGCCGTAAAAACCCCCATAAGCGCCGGCTGGTGAAGAACATACAATAAAAGAGAGTGGCGTCCCAGAAACGATAAGACCGGGATCTCCCGGGAGAAAAAACGGCGCAGTCCGGGCTTTTTTTCCAGAAGCCTCCATAAAAAATAACCGCAAAGGTATAAAAATATCCAGGGAAAAACAGAAAAATAATCGGCGGAATAAAAATCCGGTCCGGGAAATCCCAGGAAAAACAGCCCTCCCCCATTATACAGGCTCTCCGGAAGAGAAAGGATGCGCAGCCCTTCAAAGCCAAGCCAGCCTTCGTTAATATCTCTTGTAAGAAAAAATAAAAAGGCGGACAGGAAAAAGCCCCAAAAAGCCGGCGCCCTTTCCATAATCCCTTTAAAGGGAATCAAAAGGACCATGGCAAAACCCATAAAGCTCAAAATCCCGAAAATGATGCGCTGCTGAGGCGCCACAAGGCAGGTGACGGCGCTGATCACAAGGCCCCAGAAAAAAACCGTAAGGCCTCTTTTCAGATGGTTTGCGCCAAGCCGCCAGGAAATCCCGGAAAGCAAAATGAATCCCCAGCAGATGCTCTGCTGCCAAAGATAACCCAAAGGGCCTTCATACCAGGGAATTTCTCCCCCAAACAGATACATCCAATCATACGCGCCGTGATACAGGATCATGCTGATCAAAACAAGTCCCCGGCAGGAATCGATCAGGGAATAACGCCTTTTTCCCTGCCTTTTGTCAGCATGCGGCTCCGTTTTGACAGTCTCCGGGGCCGGTATGATTTCCGTCATTATGCTTTTCCTCCTTGATGGAGCTATTATAACAGCTAAAACGGCTTCCTTCAATCATCCCTTTTGCCCATAATTCCATTTATGTGAATTGCAAAATCCGGCGAAAAAAGATATAATTCCAACCGTGCCGGCAAAGCCGCCGGACATGTTCTTTCAACCTTTTTATTTCAGCAGTGAAAGGAATATCATGGGCTCGATTGTAGATTTTTTTGGAAACCAGGTTCAAAAAACCTGCCGCAGCCATCCTCAAAGAGCTTTGCGGCTTTTACGCCTTGGCTATCATGCCAAGCATCTTACCATGAAATACCTGCCGGATCAAACCGCCTCAAAGGCCGCTCAATTCGCTGCCTCAGCCACCATGCAGGCCATGAGAATGCCTTTGGATCATCCTGAAAAAGGAGTAATGGTCAGCCTTTTCACCCCCTGCGAAATGCTGCATGCCATGGAGCTTTATCCTTATTTTTGTGAAGGCTTCGGCTGCTTTTTATCTGCCAGCCGCGCAGAGGGAGATTTCCTCCAATATGCCCACCAGCAGGGTCTTCCGGAAACCTTCTGCTCCTATCATAAAATCTTCATCGGAGCGGCGGAAAAAGGCCTGATGCCAAAGCCCCGGTTCATCATCAACACCACCCTTGCCTGTGACGCCAATCTTCTGACCTTCCGCAGGCTTTCTCAGTATTTTCATGTGCCTCAGTTTGTTTTGGATATACCCTATCATAAAGATAAGGACGCGGTTTCCTACGTGGCCCGCCAGCTCCGTGAATTGAAGGATTTTCTTGAAAAAAACACCGGAAAAAAGCTGGATCCGGATCTGCTCTGGGCCCATGTCCAAAGAAGCCGTAAAACCCTTGAGGACTTTGATCGTTTCATGAGCCAAAAGAAGGATCGCTTCATCCCCTCCGACCTGACCGACGAGTTATATTCCGCCTTCCTGCTGCATCCTCTTCTTGGCAGCCCTCAGGCTCTGCGTTATGCCGCCCTTTGCCTTGAACAGGTTCAAAACGCTCCCCCTTCAACGGGGATCCGTCTTTTATGGATGCATACCACCCCTTTCTGGGTAAAGCCCCTCAGAGAAATATTTTTTCATTACCCTAAGGTGGAGATAGCAGCCTGCGATATGTCCTTTGAATCCATAAACCGGCTTCCCTTTTCGGATGATCCTTACGAAGCCATGGCTATGCGGCTTGTATACTCCGCCTTTAACGGGCCCTTTTCCCACCGTATCCAAAGAAGCCTTGCGGCGGCCAGGCAAACTGGCGCCGAGGGAGTGGTCTATTTTTGCCACTGGGGCTGCAAGCACACCCTGGGAGGCGCTCAGCTTGCGAAAAAAGCCTTCCAGGAAGCCGGCCTTCCCTGCCTGCTCCTTGACGGGGACGGATGCGACCAGAGCTTTGGGGGTGAAGGTCAGCAGGCCACAAGAATGGAGGCCTTTCTGGAAATGCTCAGAAAAAAGAAAGGAGAGCCCCTCACATGACGCCCACCTGTTATATATGTAAATATACGCCCATAGAGCTTCTTGCCGCCTACGGCGGAGAGTGCCAGATCGTAAATCAGATGCAGGAATCCTTTGACCAAAGCGATCAGGTGGCCCATCCCAATCTCTGCGGCTTCGGGAAAGCCCTTCTGGAAAGCTGCCTTTCCGGTGAAGTAAAGGAGCTGGTTCTCGTAAACTGCTGCGATACCATCCGAAGCGTTTACGACATCCTTCTTTCTTACGGAAAGCTGGATTTCCTGTTTCTTATGGATATGCTTCACAAGGAAGAAGGCTGCGCCCGGGAAAGGACAAAGGCAGAGCTGCTGCGTCTTGGACAAGCGTACGGCGCCTACCGGAAAAGGGAATTTTCTCCGGCTCTTTTTTATGCAGCCTTCCAAAAAAGCAAGCGGCCCTCCGTTCCTTATATCAGCGTTCTTGGCGCCAGGACCGGGGACCGGCTTTTTGAAATGATGGAAAAATCCATGCCCCTTATGGTGGAAAACGATACCTGCGTTCATCACAGGAGCCTGCCCTGCCCGCCGGATCAGCTGAGGGATGAAGCCCATAAAGACAGGCTGATGGATTGGTATGCAGGGGCGCTGCTTTCCCAGCTTCCCTGTATGCGGATGACGGACATTTCCGGGCGCAAACAGCTTACCCTGGATCCTCATTTGCGGGGCGTCATTTACCATACGGTTAAATTCTGCGACTATTACGGCTTTGAATATTCTCAGCTGAGAAACAGCCTTTCCGTTCCTCTTTTAAAGCTGGAAACCGATTATACCATTCAAAGCAGCGGGCAGCTTTCCACAAGGCTGGAAGCCTTTGGAGAACAGCTTGCGCCCCATAAAACCCGCCTGGAGGAGACAAATACCATGAAAAAGCATAAGACCGGCCTTTTTGCCGGCATCGACAGCGGTTCCGCCAGCACCGACGTAGTGATCCTGAATGAAAAAAGGGAAATCCTTTCTCAGGTGATCCTGCCCACAGGCGCCGCCGCGGCATCCGGCGCCCAGCGGGCCCTTGAAAAAGCCCTTTCCCAGATCGGCGCTTCTGTTGAGGACATACAGGCCAGCGTCGCCACAGGCTACGGAAGAGACGCCATCCAGCTGGGAGGCCAGTCTATCACGGAAATCACCTGTCACGCAAAGGGCGCCTTTTTTCTCGATCCCACAGTGCGGACCATTATCGACATCGGCGGCCAGGACAGCAAAGTGATCCGCCTTGATGAAAAGGGAAATGTCATCAATTTTGTCATGAACGACAAATGCGCTGCCGGAACCGGGCGATTTTTGGAGCTGATGGCAAGAACCCTTGAAATGAGCCTGGAGGAGATGAGCCTGGCGGGACTGCAATGGAAGGAAGAAATCACCATTTCCAGCATGTGCAGCGTCTTTGCGGAATCCGAGGTGGTTTCCCTGGTGGCTCAAAACAAAGCCATTTCCGATATCGTTCACGGCCTGAACCGCTCCGTGGCCTCCAAAACCGTAGCCTTATGCCGCAGAGTGGAGGGAAAGAGCGCTTTTATGATGACAGGCGGCGTTTCTCAAAACCGGGGCGTTGTAAAGGAAATAGAAGCGCTGATCGGCCAGCGCCTGGTGGTTTGCGACAAAGCCGAGCTCAACGGCGCTCTGGGAGCGGCCCTGCTTGCTCTGGAGGTATCCGTGGGCAGATGTT
>CALWZU010000044.1 GCA_944386095.1 uncultured Clostridia bacterium
ATGGCAAAAGCGAAATTCGAAAGAACCAAACCCCATGTCAATATCGGAACCATCGGTCACGTAGACCATGGAAAGACCACACTGACAGCGGCGATCACAAAGACGCTGCACACCAGATACGGACTGGGCTCAGAAGTAGCCTTCGACCAGATCGACAAAGCCCCTGAAGAAAGAGAAAGAGGCATCACCATCGCCACGGCACACGTAGAATACGAAACACCCAACAGACACTACGCCCATGTAGACTGCCCCGGCCATGCGGACTATGTAAAGAACATGATCACAGGAGCGGCGCAGATGGACGGAGCGATCCTGGTAGTAGCGGCCACAGACGGCCCCATGCCCCAGACAAGAGAGCACATTCTGCTTTCCAGACAGGTAGGGGTACCCTATATCGTTGTATTTTTGAATAAATGCGACATGGTAGACGACGAAGAGCTGCTGGACCTGGTAGAAATGGAAGTCAGAGAGCTGCTGGATGAATATGAATTTGACGGAGACAATACGCCGATCGTAAGAGGCTCTGCGCTGGAAGCGCTGAACGATCCCACCGGCCCCTGGGCGGATAAGATCATCGAGCTGTTCGAAGAGATCGACCAGTATATTCCGGAGCCCCAGAGAGCGACGGATAAGCCGTTCCTGATGCCGGTAGAAGACGTATTCTCGATCACAGGAAGAGGAACCGTCGCCACAGGAAGAGTCGAAAGAGGGGTACTGAAGGTATCCGACGAAGTAGAGCTGGTAGGCCTGACAGACGAAGCGAGAAAGATCGTCGTAACGGGCGTGGAAATGTTCAGAAAGCTGTTAGATCAGGCGGAAGCGGGAGATAACATCGGAGCGCTGCTCAGAGGCGTACAGAGAAACGAGATCGAAAGAGGACAGGTACTGGCGCAGCCGGGAACGATCCATCCCCACACGAAGTTTACCAGCGAGGTATACGTACTGAAGAAGGAAGAAGGAGGAAGACATACTCCGTTCTTCAATGGATACAGACCGCAGTTTTATTTCCGGACAACAGACGTAACGGGAACGGTAAAGCTGCCGGATGGAGTGGAGATGTGCATGCCGGGAGATAACATCCGGATGGAGATCGAGCTGATCACGCCGATCGCGATTGAAGAGCAGCTGAGATTCGCCATCAGAGAAGGCGGAAGAACAGTAGGCTCCGGCGTCGTAACCGGCATTCTGGAATAAGCCTGCAAGGAAAACCCGTAAAAACGACCAAAGCCCCGAGGCGGGATGCCTCGGGGTTTCTGCTTTGTTTTGAAAAAATGCCTTTGAGGGAAAAAGACGGGCAAGGAAAGGCGGGTCCAGATCAGAGCTTTATACCGGCGCTGGCGGTAAAAGCGGAGGAAAAAGCGAATTGCAGATTATAGCCGCCGGTATCTCCGTCTACATCCAAAATCTCGCCGATCATATACAGTCCCGGAAAATCCAGGCATTCCATGGTTTTTACGCTGATCTGGGAAAGAGCGACACCCCCTGCCGTGGCCATGGCCCATTGAAAGCCTCCGGTCCCGCTGATCCGGAAGACATCCTGGGTGATGAGATCTATGAACCGGCGAAGCTGCCCGCCGGAAAGGGAAGCGGCTTTTGCCCGGGGATCGATGCCGCAGCGCAGGCATAAAAGCTCAGTGAAGCGCCTGGAAAATTCCGTGTGGAAAAAGGAGCCCTCATGATTCAGATACTGGCACAGGGCGGTTTGCGCCTGCTTGTGATTGCCGGAAAGCAGGGCTTTAAGCTTCTGCTGCATGTCAAGGGGGAAAAGGCCGGGAAGATAGTTGATGGAAAGCTCGTCTCCGGAGCTTACATAGCGGCTGTGATCCAGGATGACCGGCCCGGAAAAGCCCCGGTGGGTCAGTAAAAGGCTGCCGGAGGCCTGGATTTCCCGCTTGGGCCGGCCCTCTTCCCCTTTGATCCGCAGGGTCGCCCGGATCTGGGGAAAAGACAGGCCGGAAAGGGAGCCGTAGGGATAATCCTGGACGAAAACGGGCGTCAGGGCAGGCCTTTGAGGCACGATTTCCAGCTTTTTTCCCTGATCCTGGGCCAGATGGGAAAGAACGGGAAGGATACTGCCGTCGGAGCCGGTTTGGGGATAGGAGGCGCCGCCGCAGGCGATCACAAGGTGCTTTGCCTGCTCGGTTCCCCCTGGATGGATGACGGTGTAAAGCCGGGAAGAGGCGGCATACCGGATTTCAAGAGCAGGAGCGCCGGTTTTGAGAGAAAAACCGTTTTCCCGGCTGCGAGCCAGAAGAAAATCCGCGATCTGAGGAGCGGAAAGGGATTTGGGAAAAACCTTTCCGTCTTCTCTGGTAATCAGGGGGATCCCGTTTTTCTGAAAATAATCCATCAGCGCCTGGTTGCTCAGGCGGTACAGGATGGGGCGGATCCGGCTGCCGTTGTCGCCGTAGCGGCTTGCAAAATCCCGTATGTCGCCCCTATGGGTCAGATTGCACTGACCGGAGCCCGAAAGCAGGAGCTTTGCGGCAGGGCTTTGATTTTTTTCTAAAAGCAGCCCTTTTATTTTTTTCGTAAAGGAAGCGGCGCAAAAGAGACCGGAAGCGCCTGCGCCGATGATGATGATGTCGTAAATCGCCATGAGAAGCTCTGCTCCTTTTTTATTCAGGTGCGCATGATTTTGCTTTTGCTGTTTCTGTATATTATAGCGAAAAAAGGGGACGGGGAAAAGGCGGAGGAAGGATTTTTCAGAAAATTGAATATTTATAAAAACATATTGCATAAATATTCATAAAATGATATACTCTTTTTCGTGAACGCAACAGAAAGGATGGGCTTTCCGGCAAGGGGCTTCCGGATCTAAACCCTGAAAGGGTTCGGGAGCCGCAAGCCGTCAAAATGGAAGGAAAAGACAGAACCTATGGAACCGAAAATATTCATCGACGGAAGGGAAGGCACCACAGGCCTTCAGATTTATCAGAGACTGGGCGGCAGAAAGGATATCCGGCTGCTTTCGATAGAAGAGAGCCTGCGCAAAGATCCCCGGGCAAGAAAAGAAAAGATCAATGAAGCGGACATCGTGTTTTTGTGTCTGCCTGATCAGGCGGCAAGAGAAGCGGTGGGATTTTTGGAAAACGAAAATACCCGGATCATCGACGCTTCAACGGCCCACAGAACGGATCCGGCATGGGTTTACGGCTTTCCGGAATTATCGCCGCAGCAGAGGCAGGCCGTTTCCGGCGCCAGATTTGTGGCCAATCCGGGCTGTCACGCCACAGGCTTTATTTCCATTGTGGCGCCTCTTGTAAAAATGGGGCTTCTGCCGGTGGATTATCCCCTTGTCTGCCATTCCCTGACAGGCTACAGCGGGGGCGGGAAAAGCATGATCGCCGAATATGAGGAGCCCCGAAAGGACCGGCGGCTCAACAGCCCAAGAGAGTATGGGATCTCTCTGCATCATAAACACCTGCCGGAGATGACCTATGTGACGGGGATCAGCCAAAGCCCTGTTTTTTGCCCGATCGTAGCGGATTATTATGCGGGCATGGCCACGACGGTCCTCCTTCATAATCATCTGCTGGGAAGGGGCGTAACGGCAAGATCCCTTCATGAGGCGCTGGAAAGCCATTATGGGGGAGAGGCTTTTGTAAAGGTGCTCCCCTTTGCCGGAGAGGGGATCATCGACCGCCGGGGATTTATTGAATCCAACGCCTGCGTAGGAACCAACCGGCTTGAGATCATCGTCAGCGGCCATGAAGAGCAGACCATGATCGTTTCCCGCTTTGATAATCTGGGCAAGGGCGCTTCCGGCGCAGCGGTCCAGAACATGAATCTGATGCTGGGGCTTGACCAGACCGCCGGGCTTTTGGACAGGCTCCTGTAAATCGGTTTCAAGGCTTCCGGCATGATCCGGCGGGAAAACCGGAGATTTAAAAAAGACGCTTATACACACAGCAGGGACGTTGCTGTTTAAAGAGAATGGGATTTTTAAGAAGCTTGGATATAAAAAAATCAGGAAACAGGAGTGTGAGAGAAATGAAAGTGATCGAAGGAAACGTAACCGCGGCGAAGGGTTTTAAGGCAGGGGGCATCCACTGCGGCGTCAAATCCCCTGAAGGAGGGAAAAAGGATCTGGCCATGATTCTTTCCCAGGTGGAATGTACGGCGGCTGCCACCTATACCAGAAATAAGACCAAGGCGGATCCTCTTTACGTGAGCATGGCCCATCTGGAAAAGGGAAAGGCCTGGGGAATCATTTGCAACAGCGGAAACGCCAACGCCTGCGCGCCCAATGGAAAAGAACACGCCATCCGTATGTGCCAGGCCGCCGCAGCCGCTACGGGGCATAAAGGAGAGGATTTTGCAGTGGCTTCTACCGGCGTGATCGGACAGGAGCTGAATATCCAGGCGATCCTGTCGGGGATACCCTCTCTTGTGGAAAGCCTTTCCGTTCAGGGGGGAGATGATGCCGCTTCCGCTATCATGACCACCGACCTGAAGGAAAAGAGCATCGCTGTGGAAATGGAGCTGGGAGGAAAAACCGTGCGCCTTGGGGGCATAGCCAAGGGCTCCGGCATGATCCATCCCAATATGGGCACCATGCTGTGCTTTCTCACCACCGACGCGGCCATTTCCCATGAGCTGCTGCAAAAGGCCCTCAGAGAGGCTGTCAGGGTGACCTTTAACCGGGTCAGCGTAGACGGGGACACCTCTACGAATGACATGTGCTGCATCCTGGCAAACGGACTGGGGGAAAACCAGCCGATCCTTTCGGAAAATGAGGATTACAGACGGTTTATGGAGGGACTTGCCTTTGTGTGCAGGACCCTGGCAAGGGCAATCGCCGCAGATGGAGAAGGGGCCAGCCGCCTGGTTACCTGTATTGCCCAAAACGCCAGGGACGAGGAAGAGGGGGAAACGGTGGCAAAAGCGGTCATTGCATCTTCTCTTGTAAAAGCCGCCATGTTCGGCGCTGACGCCAACTGGGGCAGGGTGCTTTGCGCCGCCGGTTATTCCGGGGCTGACTGTCATCCGGAAAACATCTCCGTGGCCTTTTCTTCTGCGGCGGGCAGGATCCCGGTATGCGAAAAGGGCAAGGGCCTGGTGTTTGACGAGGATCTGGCAAAGAAGATCCTTTTGGAAAAGGAAGTGACCATCGAGGTGGATCTGAATGAAGGAAAAACCGATGTGGAAGCCTGGGGATGCGATCTGTCCTATGAATATGTCAGAATCAACGGCGATTACCGGTCCTGACGCCCTTTCGGGGGAGGCGCTCTGAAGGGGAAGAAGCAGGCCTTCGGGCCTGACAGAAGGAGCGGAGCGCAAAAGCCGCAAAGACAAAGGGAGCATATGAAGGAGTTAAATAAAGATGACCTATACACTGATTGACCGGGCGCAGATCCTGGTAGAGGCGCTGCCTTATATCCAGAAGTATTACAATAAGACCATCGTGGTAAAATACGGCGGAAACGCCATGATCAATGAAGCGCTGTTTGACGCTGTTATGAGCGACATTGTCCTTTTGACCCTTGTGGGGCTGAAGGTGGTGGTGGTACACGGCGGCGGGCCGGAAATCAGCGAAATGCTGGCAAAAACCGGGAAGGAATCCGTTTTCCGGGACGGGCTGCGCTATACGGATGAGGAGACCATGGACGTGGTGCAGATGGTTTTGTGCGGCAAGGTCAACAAGAACCTGGTTTCCGCCATCAACCGCAAGGGAGGCAGAGCCATAGGGCTGTGCGGCGTGGACGGAGGCCTTCTGAAGGCCCAGAAGCTGGTTCGGGGGGATGGAAAGGAATACGGCCTTGTGGGAGATATTGTGGAGGTGGATCCCACTTTGGTGATGGATGCTTTGGAAAAGGGCTATATACCGGTGGTTTCCACGGTGGCCCAGGGGCTTTACGACGAGCATTCCTACAATATCAATGCGGATACGGCCGCCTCGAAGCTGGCTGTGGCTTTGAAGGCGGAAAATCTGATGCTTTTGACCGATGTAAAGGGCGTACTGAGAAATCCCGCCGATCCGGATACGCTGATTCCGGAAATCCGGACCACGGAGGTGGATGCGCTGGAAAGAGAGGGGGTTATTACCGGAGGCATGATCCCCAAGATCGAATGCTGCGCGGAGGCGGTCAACGGAGGCGTTAAAAGGGCTACGATCTTTGATGGGAGGATACCTCACGCCCTTTTGATCGAGCTGTTTTCCGATATGGGAATCGGAACGATGATCCGCTGACAGTCTAACGGACAGGGGGGCGGCGAAGCCGCGGCGATTCCGAAATTATTTCATAAAACAGGCAAAAAACCGCTTTCAGACCAAAATGGTTCACAGGCGGTTTTTTATGATGGAAAGGAAGAAACGGCAAAAGAAAATGCGAAGGGAAAGAAAGGCTGTCCTTCGTGGAAAATTCCCGCTGTGTCAGGAGGGAGAAAGGCCGGAAGGAAGGGGAAAAGAAAAGGAAAATTGTCAGAATATTTTCAAGATTTCGAAATCAGGAGCAAGGCGTAATTTTTCATGTAAAGGATTACAAAAAGATTACAAAATGCCTTGAAAAGGCCATCAAAACATAGTATACTAAGCTCGAATATAGGAAATATGGGCGAGAATAGAAACAAATGCTGGAAAATGATGCATATATATTGATGAAGGTACGGCTTTTCGGTCAATATCGTGTGGCGTCAGGTTTACAGCATTTCGGTGCGCTTGCCGGTATTTTTTATACACACGCACAAAAACAAAAGGAGGGCATTAGCTTTGGAACAAAAGGAAAAGATTTCGTCAAAAGAGATGTTAAACAATCTGATGGCAAACCATTACAAAAGCGCAATGGAAGCTAAGGCGAACGGCGAACTGGTAGCATGGTCCACCTCCATCGCTCCTCAGGAGCTTCTGGAAACCATGGATATCAAAGTCGTTTATCCTGAAAACCATGCCGCAGCCATCGGCGCCAGAAAAGAAGCGCAGAAGTTTATCGATGACGCGGAAGGAAGAGGATATTCCATCGACCTGTGCTCCTATGCCAGAGTCAACATCGGATACAAAAACATCCAGTATGCGGATGCAGAAAACATTCCCCTTCCCGATTTCATTTTCAGCTGCGACAATATCTGCCATACCGTACTCAAGTGGTATGAAAACCTGGCAAAAGACCTGAACATTCCACTGATCGTATTCGACATGCCGTTTAACCATACCTATGATGTTCCCGATCACGCGGTCAAATACATGAAGGGCCAGATCGAAGAAGCTATCAAGAGGCTGGAAAAGATCTCCGGCAAAAAATTCGACCACGACAGATTCAGAGAAGTCATGGAGCAGTCCAATAAAACCTCCCAGATGTGGAAGGACGCTTCCATGGTAGCAAAAGCGAAGCCTTCTCCGTTAAACGGATTTGACCTTTTCAACTATATGGCCGCCATCGTAACCTCCAGAGGGACAAAGGAAGGCTATGAGCTCTTCAAACGCTGGAAGGAAGAGCTGGAAGAAAAAGCCGCTGCCGGACTGGGCCCCTGGAAGCCGGGCGAAGAAGAAAAGTTCAGAGTTATGTGGGACGGCATCGCCTGCTGGCCTTATCTGGGACCCACATATAAAGGACTCAAGAACAACGGCATCAACATGGTAACCTCCACCTATCCCGATTCCTGGACGATCCTGTACGAAACAGGCGATGTTGACGGCATGGCAAGAGCTTACAGCTCCAATTACGTTAACAGAAACCTGAATTACGGCGTAGACAATATCGTAAACCTGATCAATGAATTCTCCCTGGACGGCGTTGTGTTCCACTCCAACAGAAGCTGCAAGCTGATGGACTTCAGACAGTATGAAGTACAGAGAGAAGTAGAAGAAAGAACCGGCGTTGTTTCCGTTATCTTCGACGGAGACCAGACAGACCCCAGAGCGTTCTCTACTGAACAGTACAACACGAGAATTCAGGCATTCCTTGAAATGCTCGAAAACAGGAAGGAAGAAAGGAGAAAGGGATAATGGCTGACTTGAAGAATATGATCGCACAACTGGAACAGGTTGCGCTGGAACCGGCAAAAGCGGTTGCCGGAATCAAATCTGAAGGTAAAAAAGTAGTGGGAATGTTCCCTCTTTATCTTCCTGAGGAAATCGTTTATGCCGCCGGCATGATCCCGGTAGGCATGTGGGGCGGTCAGACGGAAATCAAGCTGGCTGACAGATATCTCCAGAGCTTTTGCTGCTCCATTATCAGAGCTGATCTGGAAATGGGCATGAGAGGCACTTATAACATGCTGGACGGTGTGATCATGGCAACCTACTGCGACACCCTCAAATGCGTCTGCGAAGACTGGAAGGTCGCCGTACCCCAGATCCCCTTTATCCCCATGGTTTATCCCCAGAACAGAAACATCCAGCCCGCTATCGAATACATGAAAGCGGAATTCTCCAGAGTGCAGGCGGAGCTGGAAAAGATCGCCGGCACAACCGTAACCGAAGAAAAGCTGGAAGCTGCATGGGAAGTATATGAAGCCTACAGAGCAGCCTGCAGAAAGTTCGTAAAGCTGGTAGAAAAAATGCCAAAGACCCTCAACGCCAAAACCAGACACCTGATCCTGAAGGCATCCTGGTTTATGGACAAGAAGGTTTACACCGAAAAGCTCAACGCCATCATGGAAGCCATTGAAGCCGCTCCCGCGGAAGAATTCAACGGCACGAAGGTGGTTGTGGAAGGCATCATGACAGAGCCTTTGGCCCTGCTGGACGCTTTCGTGGAAAACAATGTATGCATCATCGCCGACGATCTGGCTCATGAATCCAGACAGTTCAGAACAGTAGGCAGAACCGAAGGAACCGTTTACGAGAGAATGGCCTACAGAATCGCCGATGCCAAGGGCGACGCGCTTCTGTATGAAGAAATGAAAACAAAAGGCCAGTTCCTGATCGATCTGGTAAAAGACAGCAAGGCTGACGGCGTGGTTGTCTGCATGATGAAATTCTGCGATCCGGAAGAATACGATTACCCGATCTTCAAGGTAGAGCTGGAAGAGGCCAAGGTGCCCATGCTGTACATGGAAATCGAACAGAAGATGGATTCCGTAGAGCCTTTGAAGACCAGAATCCAGAGTTTCGCCGAAATGCTTTCATAGGAAAGGGAGAAAAACGTGTTTTTTTTAGGAATTGACATCGGTTCATCTTCATCAAAAGCCGTTTTGATCGACGAGAACAAAAACATACTGGCCAGTGCGGCAAGAAATATCGGAACGGGAACAAACGGCCCCTCCATCGTGGTACAGGAGGTGCTGGAGGCGGCGGGCATCGCCAGAGACCAGATCCAGTTCACCGTTGTAACAGGCTACGGCAGGGTCAACTATACCCAGGCGGACAAACAAATCACAGAAATCAGCTGTCACGGCAAAGGCATCGCGCATCTGATTCCGGGCGCCCGGACGATTATCGACATCGGCGGTCAGGACGCGAAGGTCATCAAGCTTTCCCAGGACGGAACGGTTGAAAATTTTGTTATGAATGAAAAGTGCGCCGCCGGGACGGGAAGATTCCTGGAAGTCATGGCGCGTATCCTGAATTGTAATATTAATGAGCTTTCAGACTTGTCTCTGAAGTCAAAACACGATATAATCATTAGTAACACCTGTACGGTTTTCGCCGAATCTGAGGTTATTTCTCAGCTTGCGGGGGGAGCCTCCAAGGAAGACGTTGCAAAAGGCGCAGATAACGCGATCGCCTCCCGCGTGGCGGGTCTTGCTCGTCGGATCGGCATCGTTCCCATCGTTGCCATGTCCGGCGGCGTGGCAATGAACCCCAGCGTGGTAGCCTCTCTTTCCAGGGAGATCGGCGAAGAAATCACCGTAGCACCTCATCCCCAGACTGTGGGAGCTTTGGGTGCGGCGTTGTTTGCCCTTGAAGCGTACCAAAAAAAGGAAAAAAATTAACAGAAAGGATGTTGAAGACAATGGAATTCAAAAAAGTGGCTATGATCGGTGCCGGCACTATGGGTAACCAGATCGCTATGCAGTGCGCAATTTGCGGCTATGACGTAACCTGCTACTCCAGAAGACAGACAACTGTTGACAAGGCTCAGGCTTTCTCCGACAAGTGGTTTGCCGGCAGAGTTGCAAAAGGCAAGATGACGCAGGAAGAAGTTGACGAAATCCAGAAGAGACTGATTTTCACAAACGACCTGAAGACAGCCTGCGAAGGCGCTGACCTGGTAATCGAAGCCGTTGCCGACGTAATCGACACAAAGAAAAAGGTACTGGCGGATGTAGACGCTCTTACCCCGGACAACACCATTTATGCGTCCAACAGCTCCTACATCGTTGCTTCTCTGTTCTGCGACGCTGTAAAGCATCCTGAAAGAGTGATCAACCTTCACTTCTTCAATCCCGCTCTGGTTATGAAGTGCGTTGAAGTTGTAAAAGGACCTCACGCTTCCCAGGAAGTTATCGACGAAATGGTAGAATTCGTAAAATCCATCAAGAAGGTTCCCTCCGTTGTTAACAAGGAAATCTATGGATTTATCGTAAACAGAATCTTCAGCGCTATGACAAAGGAAGCCTGCTATCTGCTGGATCAGGGCGTAGCTTCCGTAGAAGACATCGACAACGCTGTAAAGAACGGCCTTGGCCACAGCATGGGTCCCCTGGAACTGCTTGACATGACCGGCATCGATCTGGAATACGATGTTCTGATGCAGAAATACAGATTAACAGGCGATCTGGCCGACAAACCGTCTCCCGGTCTTGTAGAAAGATACGCAAGAGGCGACTATGGCAGAAAGACAGGAAAAGGCTTCTACGAATATCCTGCTAAATAAGTAAGAGGTGTCATACATGGAAGATTTGGTACTTTACGAGAAAGTCGGTAATATCGGCGTTCTGAAAGTGAACAGACCAAAAGCGTTCAATGCGTTGAGCAGAGAGGTTGTCGATGAAATCGACAACAAGCTGGCAATCATCGAAAAAGACGAAGAGATCAGAGCTCTGATCGTGACCGGCGACGGCAATTTTGCAGCCGGAGCCGACATCGTCGCCATGGTAGAGTTGAATCCGGAGCAGGCGAGAGCCTTCCTTTTCTCCGACACATTCAACCGCCTGGAAAACCTGAGCATTCCCACCATCGCCGCCGTATGCGGCTATGCCCTGGGCGGCGGGCTGGAGCTGGCACTGACCTGTGACTTCAGGATCGCTTCCGAAGATGCGAAGGTCGGTCTTCCGGAAATCACACTGGGTATCATGCCCGGCGCCGGCGGAACCGTCAGACTTCCCAGATTGATCGGCGAAGCAAAGGCAAAGGAAATGATTCTGCTGGGCGGACAGATCAAGGCGGATGAGGCTCTGAAGGCCGGACTTTTCACGAAGGTGGTTCCCAAGGAGGAACTGTTCGACGAGGCCATGAAATTGGCGGAAAAGCTGGCGCAGAGACCCAAGCTGGCCCTGAAAGCCGCAAAACAGTCCATTAACAATGGAAAAGCTCAGGCTGAAGCGATCGTTAAAGAGGCAGACATCTGGTCGAGCTTATTCGCAACACATGATCAAAAAGAAGGCATGAGAGCCTTCGTTGATAAAAGAAAACCGCAGTATATTGGTAAATAGGAGGACACAATTATGCGAAATGTAGTAGTAGTAGCTGCCGCTAGAACAGCTATTGGTACCATCAACGGACAGTTCAAAACCTTAACACCTGTTGAACTGACAGTACCTGTAATGGAAGCCCTGATCGACAGAGCCGGCATCGACCCTGCCATCATCGACGAAGTTATCTGGGGTGAAAACTATCAGAGAACCTATCTGGAAAACAACATCGCCAGAGTATGTGCTGTTAAAGCCGGATGCCCCGTAACATCCGCTCCTGGTATCACCATTCACAGAAACTGCACATCTTCCCTTTCTTCCGTACAGTTCGGTTACTATCAGATCAAAGCCGGCGACGCTGACTGCATCCTGGCAGGTGGTACGGAATCCATGACCGCTGCTCCTTTCATGACATTTGACATGAGAGCCGGCAAGAAATTCGGTCACTCCCAGCTGAGAGACTCCATGTGGGATTCTCTGTCCAGCGCTGGCGTTGGCTGCTCCATGGGTATGACAGCTGAAAACGTTGCTGAAAGATACGGCATCACAAGAGAAATGCAGGACGAACTGGCCTGTGAATCTCAGAGAAGAGCGACAGCTGCTATCAACGAAGGAAAATTCAAGGATGAAATCGTTCCGATCACAGTAAAACTGAAGAAGAGCGAAGTTGTTGTGGACACAGACGAATATCCGAAACCGGGCACCACAATGGAAGGTCTTGCCAAGCTGAGAGCTTCCTTCAAGGATGGCGGTACCGTAACAGCCGGTAATGCTTCCGGTATGAACGACGCTTCCTCCGGCGTAATCCTGATGTCCGAAGAAAAAGCCAAGGAACTGGGCTGCAACATCCTGTGCAGAGTTGCCAGCGTATTCGTAGCCGGCGTTGATCCTGATTACATGGGTATCGGACCTCTCTTCGCAATTCCTAAGGCTTGCGAAAAGGCTGGTATCGAAGTGAAAGACTTAGACCTGGTTGAACTGAACGAAGCATTCGCTGCTCAGGCCTGCGCCTGCATCAGAGAACTGGGACTCAACAAGGAAATCGTTAACGTAAACGGTTCCGGTATCTCCCTTGGTCACCCGGTTGGTGCTACAGGTACCAGAATGATCACAACTCTGATCTATGAAGCCAAGAGAAGAGGAAACGTTAAATGGGCTTGCGCATCCGCTTGCGCCGGCACCGGTATGGGCGTTGCCGTTGTATTCGAATTCTAATCGGGCTGCATAAGATTCTTTTGCGGCGGGGAGGGCCGAGAGCTCTCCCGGCCGTAAATCATCGGAAAATTCCGGCGGGTCATATAACAAAAGGCTCGGGATGTTATCATTCGTGAAATAAGAAAGAGGTAAATACTGAAATGAACTACTATAAGCTGAGTACTGTTCAGGAAGAGTACAAGAAAAAATTAAAGACTGCTGATGAAGCTGTCAAAATCATTAAATCCGGTGACAGAGTACACTATGGTCTGTTCAACGGTCTGGTTGTTGACCTGGATGAAGCGCTGGCTAAGAGAACAGAAGAGTTGCATGATGTTATCATCATGACCACTATCTGGGCTTGGCCCTTCCCGCCCAAAATCCTGGAAGCCGACCCCAAGGCGGAACACTTCAAGTATCTGAGCACACAGTTCAGCGGCACTGACAGAAAAATGAACAAGCAGGGCTGCTGCTGGTACATTCCTGTACAGTTCAGAGAAAACCCCAAATACTGGGCAGAATGTGTAGAACCCTGTGACGTTGTAATGCTGCAGACCGGTCCTATGGACAAATGGGGCAACTTCAACCTGGGACCACAGGTTGCGGAATACTGGGGCATCTTCAAGAACGCGAAGCACATCATCGTTGAAATCAACGAAAAACAGCCCAAGACCCACGGCGTAGGCATCTCCCTGAACATTTCCGAAATCGATACCATCGTTGAAGGCAGAAACATCGACATGCCTCAGGTAAAACCGAAGGATCCTTCCGAAATCGACAAGAAGATCGCTTCTCACATCATCAACAAGATCAAAGACGGCTCCACCATGCAGCTGGGTGTAGGCGGACTTCCCAACTATATCGGTTCTCAGCTGGCTGAATCCGATGTTAAGGATCTGGGCGTTCACTCCGAAATGTTCGTAGACGCTTATCTGAAGCTGTATGAAGCCGGCAAGATCACAGGCGACAGAAAGAACATCAACAAGCGTCAGCTGGTACATACATTCTGCCAGGGTTCTCAGGCTCTGTATGATTTCCTGGATGACAATCCGATCGTACAGTGTATGCCGGTAGACTATGTAAATGATATCGGCGTTATCGCTTCCAATGACAATGTTGTTTCCATCAACAGCTGTCTGCAGGTAGACATTCAGGGTCAGGTTAACTCCGAATCTGACGTATGGCAGCATATCGGCGGAAACGGCGGACAGGTAGACTTCGTACTGGGCGCTTTCAAATCCAACGGCGGACAGTCCTTCCTGTGCACTCCTTCCACCAGAACTTATAAAGATGGTCACGTTGAATCCCTCATCGTTCCCAGACTGATCGAAGGCGCGACCGTTACCGTTCCCAGAACAGGCCCGCACTATATCGTAACAGAATATGGCGCTGTTAACCTGAAGGGAAGATCCATGTGGGAAAGAGCGGAACTGCTCATCAGCATCGCTCACCCCGATTTCCAGGATGATCTGGTAAGAGAAGCAGAAAGAATGGGTCTGTGGAAGACTTCTTCCAAAATCACATACTAGTTTTGAGAAGATAAAACGGGGCAAAGGCACCTTTGCCCCACTGATTTACGTAAATAGTTGATGCGCTGCTTTTCTGACGCATTGATTATTTAATACAAGTTTCTCAAAAGGTTATCATTTTAAAAGGAGGACGATTATTATGCCAATGAAATTTGAGGATTACAAACAGTATTTATCCCCAGTATTCTCAAAGAGCTCCGATCTCGTTGCGGGCGAAGGCCACGGTCTTTATATTACAGACGTAAACGGCGTTAAATATCTGGATATGATTCAGGGTATTGCTGTAAACGTAGCCGGACATACACATCCCAAGATCGTTAAGGCGATTCAGGACCAGGCTGGAAAGCTGATCCACGCTTCCTTCAACCATGTTAACTATCCTACCACTCTGGAACTTGCCAAGAGACTGGCTTCTGTTGCTCCTGGCGAAGGCGAAAAGAAATTAACAAGCCTCTTCTTCTCCAACGGTGGTGCGGAAGCGACAGACAGTGCGATCAAACTGGCCAGATGCGCAACAGGCAGACCGCTGATCATCGCTTGCCAGGGTTCCTTCCACGGCAGAACTGTGGGCGCTACATCCGTTACAGGTTCCAACTCTCACTACAGAGAAGCTTATGAACCATTAATGGGCGGCGTTTACTGGACACCGTTCCCCCAGAGAATTCTTTGCCCCGATTCCATCGACAATGACGATCTGGAAGGCAGAGCGGATTATTGCCTGTGGATGCTGGAGAACCTGCTGAAGTTCCTGGCTCCGCCGAAAGAAGTAGCTGCGATCATCATGGAACCCATCCAGGGTGAAGGCGGATACGTTGCTCCTCATCCGAAGTTCTTAAAGGGCGTTAGAGAAATCTGCGACAAGCACGGCATTCTCCTGATCTTTGACGAAATCCAGTCCGGATTCGGCAGAACAGGTAAAATGTGGGCAAGCCAGCACTTTGATGTAGTTCCGGATATCATGACAACCGGTAAAGCCATCGGCGGCGGTCTCCCCATGTCCTGCGTATGGTCTACACCTGCTATCATGGATAGATGGAACAAAGGTACCCACGGAACAACCTTCGGCGGCAACCCGGTTTGCGCTGCTGCTGGTCTTGCTGTACTGGATGTTATCGAAGAAGAAGGCCTGATCGAAAACAGCAGAGTAATGGGTGATTATCTCCAGAAACAGCTGAAAGAAATGCAGAAGAGACATAAGATCATCGCTGACATCAGAGGTATCGGCCTCATGACAGCTGCTGAATTCTGCAAACCCGGCACCTTCGAACCTGATGCCAATGCTCTTTCCTTCATCACCAAATACCTCAGAGAAGAAGAACACATGCTCACAACAGGTTGCGGCGTAAATGGAAACGGCTTCAGATTCATCATGCCTCTGAACATCAAGCAGGAAGAAGTTGATCTGTGCCTCGAAAAATTCGAAAAGGCTGTTGCGGCTTACGAAGCAAAATAAGCAGGCTGCACCGTCTGACAGAATCAACATCATAAACTAAGGTTCAATTGTAATTCGTGCTCAGCCTGTGCACCCGTGCACAGGCTGATTATCTCACGCTTCCAAAATGAAATAAAGAGGAGTGATAACCATGAAAGATTTTGAATTCAAAATGCCTGCCAGAGTAAAATTTGGTGAAGGAATCAGCAAACAGATCGGTCAGGTTCTCAGAGATATGGGATACAAGAAGGTATTCATCGCTACCGATAAAGGTATCGTTGCTGCCGGCATTATCGCTCAGATCGAAGAAGGTCTGAAGGCCGGAAACTTCGAATACCAGGTATATGATGAACTGATTCCGGATCCCACCATCGAAGTCGTTGACGAAGCGGCTGAGGTTCTGAGAAAGAGCGGCGCGGACGTTGTTCTGGCAGTTGGCGGCGGCAGCCCCATCGACACGGCGAAAGCCATGTGCATGCTGCAGACACACGAAGGCTCCATCAGAGAATACCTCTTTGGCGGAACCAAATCCGTTACCAATCCTATCATGCCTTTGATCTGCATCCCCACAACGGCTGGCACCGGTTCCGAAATGACCGCTGCTTCCGTTATCACAAACAATCAGAACAAGACCAAGGTTTCCGTAACCCACGAAAACCTGATCCCCAAATATGCTCTGATCGATCCCATGCTCCAGCTGGGCTGCCCTCCGTTCATCACCGCTACAACCGGTATGGATGCGCTGACACATGCCATCGAGTCTTACATCTCCAACAGAGCTAACCCCATCAGCGAAGCCATGTCCCTGCAGGCCATCAGAATGATCGGCAAGAACATCAGAACCGCTGTTGGCGCTGGTTCCGCTATGGAAGCCAGAAGCAACATGGCAGTTGCCTCCACCATCGCCGGCGTTGCCTTCATGAACGGCGGACTGGGCGTTGTACACGGCATCGGCCAGACCATCGGCGCGATTGCACACGTACCCCACGGCGTTGCCATGACTCTGCTGCTGCCCTACTGCATGGAAAGATCTGTTGTAGGTAATTTTGAAAAATTCAAGGATATCGCCATTGCGCTGGGCAAGAACGTAGAAGGTCTTGACCTGAGAGACGCTGCTTTCGCAGCGGTTGACGCCGTATTCGAAATGGCGGAAGATCTGAGAGTGCCCATGAGATTATCCGAACTGGATCCTGCCAAGAGACAGTGCTCCGAGCCGATCACAGAGGCTATGTTCGATGAGATCATCGAGGACGTTATGAACTACAGACTCCTGGCTGACACACCGGTCAAAATCACCAGAGACGACGTTAGAGCGATCCTGGAGGCTGCGTTATAATCAAAACGGCGGCCCTCTGGGGCTGTATAAGAGAAAACGATCAGCAAAACGCCTTTCCCGGAGATATTTCGGGGAAGGCGTTTTTCCCATCCGGCAAAACCCCATCCGGCAAAACCCCATCCGGCAAAACCCTATCCGGTAAAAACCCATCCGGCAAAGAGAAGAAACGGCAGGGCTGGAAAAGGCGAAGGGCGGAGGGGGACCGGTGAAACCCAGGGCTGAGAGAAAGGGAAATACCTAAAAAAAGACAGTGATAATTTCTGAAACCAGAGGAATTCTAAAAAAGAATGACGGTATAATCCAGAACATCTGTCGAAATTGCTGAAAATCGAACTTTTTACAGAAGACAGAGTAGGCAGAATTTTCTGTAAAAGGATTGACAAACCAGGTGAAATAATATAGATTTATTACAGAAGTGTTACTGGAAATTACAGCAAAGGTGGCTGTAATGATAAATTATTTTTTAACAGGGAGGACCTCGTATGAGCAAGAAAAAAGTAGTATATTACAACGTTGACGACACTCTTGATTTTGAAAATCAGCTTCTGAAAGAGTGGGGCGTAGATGACATCGAACTGATCGAGTTCAAAAACGGCGAAGACAGAGACAAGCCGGAAGCTTTCCTGGAAGCAACAAAAGATGCGGATGGCATCGTAGTTGAATTCTTCGACGTAAACGCCAGCGTTATCGAAAAGATGGACAAATGTAAGATCGTAGCTCTGCAGGCGATCGGTTATTCCAACGTTGATATCGATGCTGCTACCGAAAAAGGCATGGCCGTTACCAACAGCCCCGGATTCTGCACACCTGAAGTTGCGGTACATACAGTAGGTCTGATTATCGACCTGGCAAGAAAAATCACATTCCTTGACAGAACCGTAAGAGAAGGAGAATGGAATCCTCATCTCTGCGGCCCCATGGTAAAGAGACTGGCTGGTCAGACTGTAGGTCTGGTATTCTTTGGCTCCATTCCAAAGTACATGATTCCTATTCTGAAGGCCATGGAAATGAAGGTTACCTGCTGGGCTCCCACAAAGACCGCAGAATACCTTGCTGAATTCGGCGTAGAAAAAGTAGAAACACTGGAACAGTTGCTGAAGGAATCCGATTTCGTATCCCTGCACTGCCCGCTGGTTATGAAAGAAACACCCGGCAGACCTTCCACCTATCACATCATCGGCGAAAAAGAACTGAAGATGATGAAGCCCTCCGCTTATCTGATCAACACAGCCAGAGGCCAGGTCATCGATGAAGCAGCTCTTGTAAAAGCCCTGAAAGAAGGCTGGATCAGAGGCGCAGGCGTAGACGTAATCGAAGACGAAGCAACGGAAAAATCCGAACTGTTTGGTCTGGACAACGTAATCTGCACACCTCATGCTGCTTTCGTTTCCGTTGAAGCTTTCGAGGATGCCAGAATCATCGCTCTGAGACAGCTGGTTGAACTGCTCCACGACAATAAGGTTCCGGAAAATCTGGTTAACAAAGCAGTTGCGGACAAACTCTTATAATCGTTAGTTATTGTTATAACTATAAATTTCAACTAAAAGGAGATGTAAAGATGAAACAGACAGCTATTTTTAACGAAAAAACTTTAGGCGAAGTACATGGCCCATACGTTCAGGGAACAAAATATCGTGATTTATTCTTCACAACTCAGATCGCTACTCTTCCCAATGGCGACATGGTTCCGAATGATTATTACGAACAGACAAAGCAGACTCTGCTGAACGCTCAGGCTGCTGCTGCTGAAGTTGGCGCTACTCTGCAGGACTGCCTCACATGCAGAATCTTCATCCTGGACTACAATATGTATGATGAAGTAAACAGAGCTTACAAAGAAATCATGCCCAACAATCCGTTCCCCACAAGAGCTTGCCTGCAGATCTCCAGAATGCTGCCGGACGTACTGGTTGAAATGGAATTCATCTTCAGATGCGACGAATAATCGAAGGCTGAAGACGCAAACGCAAAGCAGACCTTGTTAAGGACTGAATCAAAAAAATGATTTTCTGGATACGGAATCCCATTTCCGTATCCAGTTTTTTTGCCAATGGAAAAATCATGTTTTCGTTGACAGTCACGGGCAATTGTGGTATCATACAATGGCAACTTTAGTGGGTAGAATCGGAAAAGTCTGTAGATTTCAATAAAATCATAAAAACATTACATATATCCGGGAGGTAAACATTATGAGAGTCAAAGTAACCCTGGCCTGCACAGAGTGCAAGCAGCGTAATTACAACACGATGAAAAACAAGAAAAACGATCCTGATCGTATGGAAATGAACAAATACTGCAAGTTCTGCAAAAAGCATACCCTTCACAGGGAAACCAAATAAAGGAAGAAAGTCATGGCAAATACCGAAAAGAAAAAGAGAAGCGGACTGTTCGGTTATCTGAAGGACGTTCGTGTGGAAATGAAAAAGGTCGTTTGGCCTACAAAAAAAGAAATGGTTTCCTACACTTGCATGGTTGTTTTTGCGTGTGCATTTTTTGCCGTCGGGTTCTGGGCGCTGGATTCGATTTTTGCCGCCGGTTTAGGCGCGTTGCTCAGCATCAGCTGATGGGGTTAAGGAGTTATCATGTCTGAATTCAAAACATATGAAGAACCCGTAGAGGAGCAGGAAAACACCGAGGCTGACAAGGCACGGGATGATGCTCAGGCTCTCCGGCAGGAGGAAGGCCCGCGGGCGGAATGGTATGTGGTCCACACCTATTCCGGTCATGAGAACAAAGTAAAAGCCAACATCGAAAAAATCGTCGAAAACAGAAATATGCAGGATCTGATCGTCAATATCGTGGTTCCCACAGAAGAAACCATCGAAGTAAAAAACGGTCAGAGAAAGCTGAAAACCAGAAAAATATTTCCGGGATATGTTATCGTAAAAATGGTCATGACCGATGAATCCTGGTATCTTGTCAGAAATACCCAGGGCGTAACCGGTTTTGTGGGACATGGCACAAAGCCCATCCCCCTGTCTCAGGACGAGGTGCGGAAAATGGGCATTGAAAAGGTTCACGTGGAGATCGACGTGGAAGAAGGAGATATGGTCCGGGTGATCAGCGGCCCCTTCGAAAGCTTCATCGGCACAGTGGAAGAAATCAATATGGAAAAACAGACTTTGAAGGCCAAAATTTCCATGTTTGGCAGAGAAACACCGGTGGAACTGGAGTTTATGCAAATTGAAAAACTGTCGTAAGCAAACGGCAAGAGGCCTCAGACCTCAGGCGTTTTGCGATAAATCGCGTTAAAGAGCGCGAATGTTCCCTGTCGCCTTCAGGCAAAGGGAAACTCGTCAGGAAAGGAGGAAACGATATGGCAAAAAAAGTGGAAGGTTATATCAAGCTGCAGATTCCCGCAGGAAACGCGAATCCGGCTCCCCCGGTAGGCCCCGCACTTGGCCAGAAGGGCGTCAATATCATGGACTTTTGCAAACAGTTCAATGCCAAGACGCAGGATCAGCAGGGCATGATCATTCCGGTAGTCATTACCGTGTATGCTGACAGATCCTTTACCTTCGTAACCAAAACACCGCCTGCGCCGGTTCTTTTGAAAAAAGCCGCCGGTATCCAGAAGGCATCAGGAGAGCCTAATAAAAATAAGGTTGCTACGGTAACCATGGATCAGGTTCGTGAAATCGCCAGCCTGAAAATGCAGGATCTGAATGCGGCAAACCTTGACTCCGCTGCCAACATGATCAAAGGCACCGCCAGGAGCATGGGTATTGTAGTAGAAGGCGAATAATCTCAGGCAAATGTGGGAGGCATATGCCGCAATTACCACAAAGGAGGAAAACATGCCAAAAAGAGGTAAAAACTATCAGGAAGCCAGAAAGCTCATTGACAGGGCGACTCTTTACGACGTAGAGGAAGCCATCGATCTGGCTGTACAGTCATCAAAAGCCAAATTTGATGAAACAGTGGAAATCCATGTAAAGCTGGGCGTAGACTCAAGACATGCGGATCAGCAGGTCAGAGGCGCCATCGTACTGCCCCACGGAACCGGCAAATCCAGAAAGGTGCTGGTATTTGCAAAGGGCGAAAAGCTCAAGGAAGCGGAAGCGGGCGGAGCTGATTATGCCGGCGGAGAAGAACTGGCCGACAAAATCAAAAACGAAAACTGGTTTGATTTTGACGTAGTGGTTGCCACACCCGACATGATGGGAACCGTAGGTAAGCTGGGTAAGATTCTGGGGCCCAAGGGCCTGATGCCTAACCCCAAATCCGGAACCGTTACCATGGATGTGGAAAGAGCCATCAAGGAAATCAAAGCCGGTAAGGTGGAATACAGACTGGACAAAACCAATATCATTCACTGCCCCCTGGGAAAGGTTTCCTTCGGCAAGGAAAAGCTGGATGAAAACCTGAAAGCCCTGATGGAAGCCATCATAAAGGCAAAACCGGCAGCGGCAAAGGGCCAGTATCTGAAGAGCGTAACCATCGCCACAACCATGGGCCCGGGCGTGAAGATCAATCCTCAGAAAATCGGCTAGGCCGAATGGAGAGGCTACCAAAAAGAATAAAAACCGTAGACAGCAGGGACTTTTGTTTAAACAGCCTGCCGAGGTATTGGATAAATACTCGAATTGTACGATGCCTTTTCCTGTCTGCGGTAGGAAGGGCATTTTCCTTGCAGAAGGCCGGCCAGATCCGGACTCTGCAAAAGGGCGGATCAGAGAAAAGGCGCCTTGCGCCTGAAGGGCCTGGTCCGGTCTATATATCAAAAAGAAGGAGGTGTATGTATGTCAGCATTCATAAAAGAAAAAGAAGCAGTTGTCAATGAAATCAAAGACAAGCTGGAAAGAGCGCAATCTGCTATCGTTGTTGACTATCGTGGAATCACCGTTGCGGAAGCCGATCTTTTAAGAAAAAGAATGCGTGAGGCAAATGTAGAATACAAGATTTACAAAAACACCATGGTGAGAAGAGCCGTTCAGGGAACCGTTTACGAAGCCCTGGCGGACGCGCTGAAAGGACCTTCCGCTTTTGCGTTTGGCTACGAAGACGCGACAGCTCCGGCAAAGATCCTGGATAAATCCATCAAGGAATTTAAAAAGATGGAGATCAAGGCCGGCGTGATCGACGGACAGTATTATGACGCAGCAGGCGTAGGCGTTATCGCACAGCTGCCTTCCAGAGACGAACTGATCGCCAAATTGCTGGGAAGCTTCCAGGCTCCTGTCAGCAGCTTTGCCAGAGTGGTTCAGGCGATTGCCGATCAGAAGGCCGATGGCGCTCAGCCTGAGGGAGAAGCGGCTCCTGCCGAAGAAGCCCCTGCTCAGGAAGAGGCGCAAGCCCCTGCTCAGGAGGGAGAAGAAGCCACACCGGAAGCTTAACTGGAAGGTGTGGGGATTATGGGCTGTGCCGCTAAAAAACAGACGCCTGAAAACAGGAGAGAAAATCAAAAAAGGCATGGCGCAAAACCCGGAAAAATGTTGTATCTCATTGCGGGAAACGCTTCCCGTTTTCACAAACCCCATTTAAACAGGAGGAGGATCTCATGAATAAAGATCAAATTATCGAAGCGATCAAAAATATGACTGTACTGGAACTCAATGAGCTGGTAAAGGCTTGTGAAGAAGAATTCGGCGTATCCGCGGCAGCGGCGGTAGCTGTTGTAGCCGGTCCTGCGGCAGGCGGAGAAGCAGCGGAAGAAAAGACAGAATTCGACGTTATCCTGGCATCTGTTGGAGCAGAAAAGATCAAGGTCATCAAGGTTGTCAGAGAAATCACCGGTCTGGGTCTGAAAGAAGCCAAAGAGCTGGTTGACACCGCACCCAAGCCGATCAAAGAAGCTGCTTCCAAGGCTGAAGCCGATGAAATCAAGGCCAAGCTGGAAGAAGTGGGCGCTTCCGTAGAACTGAAATAAGCCTCTGGGCGGATAAAAGAAGAAAAGAGCGTCGGAAGGAGCACGGGCGGCAGAAAGCCGCCTGCCTTCCGGCGCTTTCGTATTTTTCAGGCTTGCTGTCGGCCGCTGTCGTTTTCTGTCCCCTTCAGCTCCGAAAAAGCAGAGAGAGGTCCTTCAGAAGGAAGGGGCCCCGGGGGAGAGCCGGTGCGACAAAAACTGCTTGACTACTTTACAATTTTATGATACGATTCTAAATTGCAACAGAATGTGTAATTTATCCAAAATGCCACATTCTATTTGTCTTTCGCAATTTTGTGAAGGAAACCGGAAAAGGATCCGGGGAGGACGCCTTCGGATCGTTTTTAAAACGCGGAAAAGCGAAACCATTACATAATGACAAAATCAGCAGGAAAACAACAGGGGAAAGGCCTTTTTGGCAACGACCTTGAAAGCCGGCATACGTTACAACTTTTTCTGAAAACCAAAACTAGAAAAAGGATTTTGTCATGTTCGAAAGAAAATCTGATCGTATACAAACTGTCGGAATCGGAGAAAGAGAAGGCTTTCCACCTCCGGCAGCCGTCTTCCTTCCCATATCCCCTGGGAAAGGGAATTTCCTGAAAAACTGTACCAACCCTTAAGCGCAGCAATTTGATCCCAATGTTCTGATGACGCTTTCATACATGACTTTGTATACAAGGAGTGAAGAGAATGCCCCATCTTATTAAAACCGGAAAAAGGAACAGAATGTCTTTCTCGAAAATCAACGAGGTAGCTCCGATTCCCAGTCTGATCCAGATCCAGAAGGATTCCTACGATTGGTTTATCGAAGAGGGACTGAAAGAAGTGTTCGAGGATATTTCCCCCATAAAGGACTATGCGGGGAATTTAGTGCTGGAGTTTATCGATTATTCTCTGAAGGATAAGCCCAAGTATGATGTGGAGGAATGTAAGGAAAGAGACGTCACCTATGCGGCTCCGCTGAAGGTGGGCGTTCGTCTTGTAAACAAAGAAACCGGAGAGGTCAAAGAGCAAGAAGTTTTTATGGGGGATTTCCCGCTGATGACGGAAAACGGAACCTTTATATATAACGGCGCGGAACGTGTTATCGTTACCCAGCTTGTCAGGTCCCCCGGGCCGTATTATGATTCCACCTTTGACAAGTCCGGAAAAGAGCTGTTTTCCACCACCATCATCCCCAACCGGGGGGCGTGGCTGGAATATGAAACGGATTCCAACGAAATTATTTCCGTGCGGGTGGACAGAACCAGGAAATTGCCCGCCACCATGCTCCTGAGAGCCCTGGGCTTTGGAACGGATCAGGAAATCATAGAGCTTCTGGGGGAAGACGAACGGCTTTATAAAACCCTGTCAAAGGACACCGTCAATACAGTAGAGGACGGCCTGAAGGAAATTTACAAAAAGCTCAGGCCCGGTGAACCGCCTACGGTAGACAGCGCCCAGTCCCTGATCGATTCTCTGTTTTTCGATCCCAAGCGCTATGACCTAGCGAAGGTGGGGCGGTACAAATACAACAAAAAGCTTGGCCTTTCGGGCAGAATCGCAGGATTTCAGGCCTCCAGAAACATCGTGAATCCCCAGACCGGGGAAATCCTGGCGGCGGCAGGGGAAAAAATCACCCGGGAAACCGCCCTTGCCATTGAAAACAGCGGCGTGAAATTCGTATATATATTAGATGAAGAAGAAAAAGAACATAAGGTGATCGGCAATCACTTTGTCAACCTGGCGGATCATGTCCCCTTTGACGTAAAGGATATAAAAATCGGGGCGAAGGTCTATTATCCCGTGCTCAGAGAAATCCTGGATACCTGCCGGGAAGAAGAGGAAATCAAAGAGGGGCTTCTGGCAAACAAAGGCAGGCTGGTGCCAAAGCACATTCTCATAGACGATATAGTGGCCTCCATGAGCTATCTGCTGGGTCTGCCCTATGGCATCGGCTCCACCGATGACATCGATCATCTGGGCAACAGAAGGCTGCGCTCCGTAGGAGAGCTTTTGCAAAACCAGTTCCGCATCGGCCTTGCCAGAATGGAACGGGTGGTTCGGGAAAGAATGACCATCCAGGACATGGATGTAACCACGCCCCAGGCCCTGATCAACATTCGGCCCGTCACGGCGGCGATCAAGGAATTTTTCGGCAGCAGCCAGCTGTCCCAGTTTATGGACCAGACCAATCCCCTGGCGGAGCTGACCCATAAAAGAAGGCTTTCCGCCCTGGGCCCCGGCGGCCTTTCCAGAGAGAGAGCCGGATTTGAGGTCAGAGACGTCCATCATTCCCATTACGGCAGAATGTGCCCCATTGAGACGCCGGAAGGTCCCAATATCGGGCTGATCGGTTCCCTGACCACCTATGGCAGGATCAATGAATACGGCTTTATCGAAACCCCTTACCGGCTGGTAGATAAAGAAAAAGGCATTGTAACGACGCAGATCCATTATTTGACCGCAGATGAAGAGGAAACCCTGGTCATCGCCCAGGCAAACGAACCCCTGGATGAGGAAGGTCATTTTGTCAATGCCAGAGTGGCGGCAAGAGGCGCCGGCGGAGAAATCGACATGGTAGATAAATCCGTACCCGATTACATGGACGTATCGCCTAAGCAGGTCGTGTCCGTGGCTACCGCTATGATCCCCTTCCTGGAAAACGACGACGCCAACCGGGCGCTGATGGGTTCCAACATGCAGCGGCAGGCGGTGCCGCTTCTGATCACCGACGCGCCTATGGTGGGAACCGGTATGGAATACCTGGCGGCCAGAGATTCTGGCGTGGTCATTTTGGCAAAGCACCCGGGGACCGTTATCCGGGTGGACGCCAATCAGATCATAATCGCAAGAGATGACGGACAGGGCAACGATACCTATAAATTATTGAAATTCAAACGTTCCAACCAGGGAACCTGCATCAACCAAAGACCTATCGTCAGCAAGGGCGAGCATGTGGAAGAGCGGGAGCCTATCGCCGACGGCCCTTCCACGGATATGGGCGAGGTGGCCCTGGGAAGGAATCTTCTTGTAGGCTTTATGACATGGGAAGGCTATAACTATGAGGACGCCATTCTTCTGAACGAACGGCTGATCATGGAAGATATTCTTACTTCCCTTCATATCGAAGAATACGAGGCGGAGGCCAGAGACACCAAGCTGGGCCCCGAAGAGATCACAAGAGACATTCCCAACGTGGGAGAAGACGCCCTGAAGGATCTGGACGAAGAGGGCATCATCCGCATCGGCGCGGAGGTAGGCGCTTCCGACATCCTGGTTGGAAAGGTCACGCCTAAGGGAGAAACCGAGCTGACCGCAGAGGAAAGGCTCTTAAGAGCCATCTTCGGTGAAAAGGCCAGAGAGGTCAGGGACACCTCCCTGCGGGTGCCGCACGGAGAAGCCGGTATCATCGTAGATGTAAAGATCTTTTCCAGAGACAACGGAGACGAACTGCCCCCCGGGGTCAATAAGCTGGTCAGATGCTATATCGCAACCAAGAGAAAAATCAACGTAGGAGACAAAATGGCCGGACGGCACGGCAACAAGGGCGTTATTTCCCGTGTGCTTCCGGAAGAGGATATGCCCTTTATGGAAGACGGAACGCCGCTTCAGGTCGTTCTGAATCCCCTGGGCGTACCTTCCCGTATGAACATCGGGCAGGTGCTGGAGACCCATCTGGGGCTGGCGGCGAAGAAAAAAGGCTGGTATATCGCCACGCCGGTATTTGACGGAGCCAGAGAAAAAGACATCATAGAACTGATCAAGGAATGCGGCTATTCCGAAACCGGAAAGCTGGTGCTCAGAGACGGCCGTTCCGGAGAACCCTTTGATAACCCCGTTACGGTGGGCTATATGTATATGCTGAAGCTCCACCATCTGGTAGACGACAAGATCCATGCCAGAAGCACAGGGCCTTATTCGCTGGTTACCCAGCAGCCCCTGGGCGGAAAAGCCCAGTTTGGCGGCCAGCGCTTCGGCGAGATGGAGGTATGGGCGCTTGAGGCCTACGGCGCGGCCTATACCCTCCAGGAAATCCTGACGGTGAAATCTGACGACATCGTGGGAAGAGTCAAAACCTATGAAGCCATCGTCAAAGGAGAAAACATCCCTGAACCGGGCATCCCTGAATCCTTTAAGGTGCTGATCAAGGAAATGCAGAGCCTTGCCCTTGATGTAAAGGTGCTGTCCGAGGAAAACGAAGAAATCGAGATCCGGGAATCCATCGACGATGAGATGGAGGCGGAAACCATCACGGAAATCGAACGTCTGGCAGATGCCAGAAACGTATATGAAGGCGATCCGGGATTCGAAGTCAGCGACGCCGAGGAAGGCTATGACGAGCTGGAGGATGAGGGCGACGACGACCTTTACGATGACGCGGACGATGATGATTATATAGATGAGGAAAACGAAGATTTTTAACGGGTGTGAAACGAGAGAAGGGAGAGTGACCCCTTGCAGGAACTGAATAATTTTGAATCTTTGCAGATCAGTCTGGCTTCACCGGAGAAAATTCTCAGCTGGTCCAGAGGCGAGGTGAAAAAACCTGAAACCATCAATTACAGAACCCTGAAGCCGGAAAAAGACGGGCTCTTCTGTGAACGGATCTTCGGCCCCATGAAGGATTGGGAATGTCACTGCGGGAAATATAAAAGGATCCGCTACAAGGGCATCGTTTGCGACCGCTGCGGCGTAGAGGTAACCAAGTCCAAGGTAAGAAGAGAAAGAATGGGCCATATCCAGCTGGCGGCCCCGGTTTCCCATATCTGGTATTTCAAGGGCATCCCCAGCCGCATGGGCCTGGTTCTTGATATTTCCGCCAGAAATCTGGAAAAAGTATTGTATTTCGCAGCCTATATCGTAACGGATCCCAAAGAAACGGATCTGACATACAAAGCGCTTCTGACCGAGCAGGAATACCGGGAGGCCAAGGAAAAATACGGCAACGGCTTTGAAGCGTCCATGGGTGCAGAAGCCATTAAGGAGCTTCTGTCCCAGATCGATATGGAAGCCCTGGCCGATGACCTGCGCACAAAGCTCAGAGAAAGCTCCGGACAAAAGCGCATCCGCATCGTCAGACGGCTGGAGGTCATCGAGGCCCTGCGCCTTTCAGGCAACAAACCGGAATGGATGATCCTGGATGTGATCCCGGTCATCCCGCCGGATCTGAGACCCATGGTTCAGCTGGACGGCGGCAGATTTGCCACCTCTGACCTGAATGATCTTTACAGGAGGGTCATCAACAGAAACAACCGTTTAAAAAGACTGTTGGATCTGGGAGCTCCGGATATCATCGTCAGAAACGAAAAAAGAATGCTTCAGGAAGCGGTGGACGCGCTGATCGATAACGGAAGAAGAGGCCGGCCGGTTACGGGCCCGGGCAGCCGCCCCCTGAAATCCCTGTCGGATATGCTCAAGGGAAAGCAGGGCCGCTTCAGACAGAACCTTCTGGGAAAGAGGGTGGATTATTCCGGACGTTCCGTTATCGTGGTAGGGCCCGAGTTGAAATTCTATCAATGCGGCCTGCCCAAGAAAATGGCCCTGGAGCTGTTCAAGCCCTTTATTATGAAAATGCTGGTGAAAAACGGTACGGCTCATAATATTAAGAGCGCCAAGAGAATGGTGGAGCGGGTCCGTCCCGAGGTATGGGATGTGCTGGATGAGGTCATCAAGGAGCATCCGGTGCTTCTGAACCGTGCCCCGACCCTGCACCGTCTGGGCATTCAGGCCTTCGAGCCGGTGCTGGTAGAGGGCAAGGCCATCAAGCTGCATCCCCTGGTATGCACCGCCTACAACGCGGACTTTGACGGAGACCAGATGGCGGTCCATGTGCCTCTTTCCGTAGAGGCGCAGGCGGAAGCCCGGTTCCTGATGCTGTCGGTCAATAACATCCTGGCTCCCAAGGACGGCTCTCCCATTACGACGCCTACTCAGGATATGATTCTGGGCAGCTATTATCTGACCGTTGAAATTCCAGATGAGCCGGGAGAGGGAAAAATCTTCTCGGATTTTGATGAAATGCTCATGGCTTATCAGAACCACTCGGTGGGGCTGCATTCCAGGGTCAAGGTCAGAATGTATCTGGATCAGGATGACCACAAGGGCAGGCTGGTGGAATCCACCGTGGGAAGATTCATCTTTAATGAAAAAATTCCCCAGGATCTGGGATATGTGGATCGAAGCAAGGATCCCTATGCGCTGGAAATCGATTTCCTGTGCGACAAGAAAAAGCTGGGCGACATTATCGACCGGTGCTACCGGGTACACGGCAATACCAAAACCGCTTTGATGCTGGATCATATCAAGGAAATGGGCTTCCATTATTCTACGGTAGGCGCCATTACCATCAGTATTTCCGATATGAAGATCCCCGATGAAAAGGAAGAGATCATCGCCAGAGCGGATGCGAAGATCGAGCAATTCGAAAAAGCCTACAAGCGGGGCCTGATGTCCGATTCCGAACGCTATGAAAGCGTTATCAACGTATGGCAGAAAACCTCCGACGAGGTAGCCGACGCGCTGATGGATTCCCTTGGAGGCCTGAACAACCTGTATATCATGGCTCATTCCGGCGCCAGAGGCAGCAAGAGCCAGATCAAGCAAATCGGCGGCATGAGAGGCCTGATGGCCAACGCCTCCGGTAAAACCATCGAAATTCCCATCAAGTCCAACTTCCGGGAGGGCCTTTCCGTTTTGGAATACTTCGTATCCACCAACGGCGCCAGAAAAGGCCTTGCGGACACGGCTCTGCGGACAGCCGACTCCGGCTATCTGACCAGAAGGCTGGTGGATGTCAGCCACAATGTGATCGTGCGGGAAGAGGACTGCGGAACCAAGGACGGCATTGAAGTGCGGGCCTTCCGGGACGGCAAGGAAATCATCGAGCAGCTTAAGAGCCGGATCACCGGCAGAACCACCTGCGAGGATGTGACGCATCCGGTTACAGGAGAGCTGATCGCCAAAGAAGGGGATGTGCTCAACGAGGAACAGGCGGCGGCCATTGAAAACGCCGGCATTGAGATGGTCCGGATCCGATCGGTGCTGACCTGTGAAAGCAAGCATGGCGTCTGCGCAAAATGCTACGGCAGAAACCTGGCCACAGGGGGCCCTGTGAATATCGGAGAGGCGGTAGGCATCACGGCGGCTCAGTCCATCGGCGAGCCCGGCACACAGCTGACCATGCGTACCTTCCATACCGGCGGCGTAGCGGGCAGCGATATTACCCACGGTCTTCCCAGAGTCGAGGAGCTGTTCGAGGCCAGAAAGCCCAAGGGCCTTGCGGTGATTTCCGAAGTGGCGGGAACCATTTCCCTTCATGGAACAAAGAAAAACAACGAAGTGATCGTCAGAGCGGACGATGGCAGCGAAACGAAATATACCATTCCCTACAGCGCCAGGATCAAGGTCAAGGACGGCGATTATATCGAGGCGGGCGACGAGATCACCCAGGGCTCGGTCAATCCCCATGACGTGCTGCGGATCAAGGGGATCGAGGGCGTTTTCCAGTATCTTTTGAAGGAAGTGCAGAGAGTATACAAGCAGCAGGGTGTTGACATCAACGACAAGCATGTTGAAGTAATCGCCAGCCAGATGCTTTCCAAGTTCAGAGTGGAAGAAGCGGGGGACACCACCCTTCTGCCGGGAGGCCTTTACAGCAAGTTTGAGCTGGAGGAGGCCAACGAAAAGGCTTTGGAAGAAGGGGGAGAACCCGCCAAGGCCAAACGCACCCTTCTGGGCATCACAAAGGCCTCTTTGGCGACCAATTCCTTCCTGTCGGCGGCCTCCTTCCAGGAAACCACCCGGGTGCTCACGGATGCGGCGATCAAAGGAAAGACCGACGGCCTCCACGGCCTGAAGGAAAACGTGATCATCGGCAAGCTGATCCCTGCGGGAACCGGCATGAAGAAATATAAGAACATCGCCCTGGATTACGGCGAGAATCTGCCTCAGCCTTCTCAGGCCCAGCCTCAGTATGAGCCTGCGCAGGTGTGAGAAAAAACACCGGGAAGAAAAAGGAAAGCCCCGGAAAATTCCCAGGGGGCCCGGTAAAATTACCGTAAAGTTTATTGACAGGAAAATAGGCAAATGGTATACTACGAAAGTGCGTCAGGGCCTTTCGCAGTATGCCGGAAAGCCCGTAAAACACCGGCCCCGGCGGCAAAGCGCCAGAGGGACCGGCATGTTGCGTTTAAAACGCCCGCCGGGCGTTTTAATAGATATGCAAACTTCTGCATGAAGCAGGAGGGACAACTTTTAAGGAGGTGAAACCATCATATGCCTACAATTAACCAATTAGTAAGACATGGAAGAGAAAAGGTCATTACCAAATCAACGGCGCCGGCCTTGAACAGAGGATTCAACTCTCTGAGAAGAAAGCCGACGGATGAGGACTCTCCCCAGAAGAGGGGCGTTTGCACCGCAGTGAAAACCGTTACGCCCAAAAAGCCCAATTCCGCGTTGAGAAAGGTTGCCAGAGTCCGTCTTACCAATAACATCGAAGTGACCGCTTACATTCCCGGTGTGGGACACAATCTGCAGGAGCACAGCGTTGTTCTGATCAGAGGCGGAAGAGTCAAGGACCTTCCCGGTGTCAGATACCATATCGTAAGAGGAACCCTCGATACCGCTGGCGTGGAAGGCAGAAAAAAGGCTCGTTCCAAGTATGGAGCTAAGAGACCGAAAAAATAATGATGGTAAAATGCGCCCTTGAAGCTGTAAAGGAAGGCTCCTGAACAGATGTAGAGGTTTGATATGATAGATCAATATCAGCGCACCGCACTCCCTTGCAAAGGGGAGTGAGTACCAACAGCAAGACTGAGGGAGTCGATAAATTGCGGGCTCCTCAGAGTAATCCGCCGGCCTGTGCGCCGGAGGGTGAAGTGAAACGTGCAATTTGAGACGTTACTTTCTGAAGTGATTGCACACCCCGGCAAAGCCCGGCCTTTGGGGGCAGGCTTGAAGCGGGGAGAAGCAAGGAGGGAAGAGCAGTGCCAAGAAAAGGTAATACACCCAAAAGAGAAATTTTGCCCGATCCCGTATACGGCAGTGTTGTGGTGGCAAAGCTGATCAACAACATCATGCTGGACGGCAAAAAAGGCGTAGCCCAGAGCATCGTTTACAAGGCTTTTGAAATGATCCAGAAGCAGACCGGAAACGATCCGGTGGAGGTATTTGAAAAGGCCATGAACAACATCATGCCTGTTCTGGAAGTAAAGGCAAGACGTGTGGGCGGCGCCAACTATCAGGTTCCGGTAGAGGTAAGAGCGGAAAGACGCCAGACCCTGGGTCTGAGATGGCTGACCAAATATACCAGAGCCAGAGGCGAAAAATATATGTACGAAAGACTTGCCAAGGAAATCATGGATGCGGCCAATGAAACCGGTGCGTCCGTAAAGAAAAAAGAAGACACTCATAAGATGGCAGAAGCGAATAGAGCGTTCGCCCATTACAGATGGTAACCGCCTACCGGCAAACCATTGTTGTAGAAAGGAGGAATTAAGATGGCCAGACAATTTCCTTTGGAAAAAACTCGCAACATCGGCATCATGGCACATATCGATGCGGGAAAAACGACCACCACGGAAAGAATCTTATTTTACACCGGCAGAACCCATAAGATCGGGGAAGTGCATGAAGGCGCAGCGACCATGGACTGGATGGAGCAGGAACAGGAAAGAGGAATCACAATCACCTCCGCTGCAACCACGGCCCAATGGAAGGATACCAGAATCAATATCATCGATACCCCCGGCCACGTGGATTTTACCGTTGAGGTAGAGCGTTCCCTGAGAGTACTGGACGGAGCGGTAGCGGTATTTTGCGCCAAGGGAGGCGTAGAGCCCCAGTCTGAAACCGTATGGAGACAGGCTGAAAAATACGGAGTACCCAGGATGGCCTTTGTCAATAAAATGGATATCATGGGCGCCGACTTTGAACGAGTGGTGGGCATGATGAGAGACCGTTTGAAGGCAAACGCCATTCCCATTCAGCTTCCTATTGGAAAGGAAAGCGATTTTTCCGGGATCATCGACCTTGTAACCATGAAAGCGGATATTTACAAGGACGATCTGGGAAAACAGATCGATGTAGTGGATATTCCGGAAAACATGAAGGAAAAAGCGGACGAATACCGCCTTCAGCTGATGGAAGCGGTGGCGGAAACAGACGAAGAGCTTCTGATGAAATACCTGGAGGGGGAAGAGCTGACCGTTCAGGAAATCAAAGAAGCGATCCGCAAGACCACGATCGCCGGGAAAATGGTGCCTGTTTGCTGCGGCTCCGCATACAGAAACAAAGGCATCCAGCCCCTTCTTGATGCGATTGTGGATTTCCTGCCCTCGCCTCTTGATATTCCGCCCATCAAAGGCGTAAAGCCGGGAACGGATGTGGAAGAGGAAAGAGTGGCGGATGATAAAGGACCTTTTTCCGCTCTGGCCTTTAAGGTCATGGCAGACCCCTTTGTGGGAAAGCTGGTCTTTTTCAGAGTTTATTCCGGAAAGCTCAATTCCGGATCCTATGTATACAATTCTGTTAAGGGCAAAAAAGAAAGGATCGGCAGGATCCTGCAGATGCACGCCAACAGAAGAGAAGAGATCGAAGAAGTATACGCAGGCGATATCGCGGCCGCAGTGGGTCTGAAGGATACCACCACAGGCGACACCCTCTGCGATGACAAGCATGCGATCATTCTGGAATCGATGGATTTCCCGGATCCCGTTATCGAGATCGCCATCGAGCCCAAAACCAAGGCAGGCCAGGAGAAGATGGGTATGGCGCTGGCAAAGCTGGCGGAAGAGGATCCCACCTTCAAAACCTATACAAATGAAGAGACCGGCCAGACCATCATTGCGGGTATGGGAGAGCTGCACCTGGAAATCATCGTAGACAGATTGCTGCGGGAATTCAAGGTGGAAGCCAACGTGGGCAAACCACAGGTTTCCTACAAGGAAACCATTACCGCCAATGCGGAATCCGATTACAAATACGCCAAGCAATCCGGCGGCCGGGGCCAGTACGGACACGTCAAGATCCGGATTTTCCCCAACGAACCGGGCGCAGGCTACGAGTTTATCAATTCCGTTGTGGGCGGCGCGGTCCCGAAGGAATATATTCCCAAGGTGGACGACGGTATCCGGGAAGCGATGGAAAATGGCCCTCTGGGCGGCTATCAGGTGGTAGACGTAAAGGTAGAGCTTTACGATGGATCCTATCATGAGGTAGACTCCAGCGAAATGGCCTTCAAGATCGCAGGCTCAATGGCCTTCCGGGAAGCTGTCAAAAAGGCGAAGCCTGTTATGCTGGAACCCATCTTCAAGGTAGAGGTTACCGTTCCGGAAGAGTATATGGGAGACGTCATCGGCGACATCAACTCCAGAAGAGGGCGTATCGAAGGCATGGAAGCCGTCGCAGGCGCTCAGGTGGTAAGAGGCTATGTTCCTCTTGCGGAGATGTTCGGCTATGCCACCGACCTGAGATCCAAAACCCAGGGCAGAGGCGTTTACTCCATGCAGTTCCACCACTTCGACAAGCTGCCTGAAAGCATTCGGGAGAAGCTGACCAAATAAAACCGCATAATGCGTGAAAGGATGTAAATAGCAATGGCAAAAGCGAAATTCGAAAGAACCAAACCCCATGTCAATATCGGAACCATCGGTCACGTAGACCATGGAAAGACCACACTGACAGCGGCGATCACAAAGACGCTGCACACCAGATACGGACTGG
>CALWZU010000045.1 GCA_944386095.1 uncultured Clostridia bacterium
CCTGCCGGATCCTATCGCGGTGGAGCTGGACAGCCTGCGTAAACGGGTGCGCCAGCTGGAGGCGGCGCTGGACCGCCTTGAAAACCATCAGCAAAGCGCATCTGCCCGGGACGAATGGGAAGTGGTAGGCGCGGAAAACGCAGAGGGCTTCCGGTTCAAGGACGGCATATATGAAGAAATGGACGCTGCAGAAGGAGAGAAATAAATCATGAAGGTATACAATACGCTCACCAGAAGGAAGGAAGAATTCGTCCCCATGGACGAACATAATGTAAAAATCTATGTTTGCGGCCCTACGGTGTATAATTTTTTCCATATCGGCAACGCCAGGCCCTTCGTGGTCTTTGATACCCTGAGAAGGTATCTGGAATACAAGGGAGAAAAGGTCACCTTTGTACAGAATTTTACAGATGTGGACGATAAGATCCTCAACCGGGCCAGAGAAGAGGGGATCTCACCGCTGGAAGTAGGGGAAAAATACATCCGGGAATACTTTCAGGATGCAGGGGCGCTGAATGTAAAAAAAGCCAGCGTACATCCCAGGGTAACGGAAAACATCGGGGAGATCATCGATTTCATTAAAATCCTGATAGAAAAAGGCTATGCTTATGAAGCGGACGGAGACGTATATTATCAGACCAAAAAGTTCAAGGATTACGGAAAGCTGTCCCGGCAGAATATCGACGATCTGGAGCTGGGAGCAAGGATAGAGGTAGGAGAGAAAAAAAAGGATCCGCTGGATTTCGCTCTTTGGAAAAAACAGAAGGAAGGAGAGGGCCTTGCCTGGGAATCTCCCTGGGGCATGGGCCGGCCCGGCTGGCATATCGAATGTTCTGTTATGTCCACCAAATACCTGGGGGATACCATCGATATCCATGCGGGGGGAGAGGACCTGACCTTCCCTCATCATGAAAATGAAATCGCTCAGACGGAAGCGGTAACGGGAAAGCCCTTTGCCAATTACTGGATGCATAATGGCTATATCACCATCGATAACGAAAAGATGTCTAAATCCAAGGGAAACTTTTTTACGGTCAGAGACATCCTGAAGGAATATGACGGCGAGGTGCTTCGGTTCTTTCTTTTGTCGGGCCATTACAGAAGCCCTATCAATTTCAGCAGAGAGCTGATGGAGCAGTCTAAAAACGGCCTTGCCAGAATGCGCAACGCCAAATCCAATCTGCGGCATCTGATCCGCTCCGACGGCTCCGGCGCAGCCATGACCCGGCAGGAGGAGAGCCAGCTGAAACAGCTGGAAGCATACCGGGAAAAATTCGATCAGGCGATGGATGACGATCTGAATACCGCAGATGCCATCAGCGTGGTGTTCGAGCTGATCAAGGATATCAATACCTATGTCCGGGAAGGCGCTACCGGCGCATTTGCAGAAAGGTGCCTGGCGCTTTTGGATGAGCTTGCCGGTGTTTTGGGGCTTTTGCAGCAGGAGCAGGAAGAAGGGATCGATCCGGCGGTCAAGCAGCTGGTGCAGGAGCGTCAGGCGGCCAGAAAGGCCAAGGATTTTAAGCGGGCGGATGAGATCCGGGATCAGCTGAAGGCCCAGGGCTATATCCTGGAGGATACCCCCCAGGGCGTTAAGATCACCAGGGCGTAGGGAGCCTGCTTCGCAAGGGGCTGGGACAAAAAAGGCTTTCGAAAAAAACAAAGCCCCGTTAAAACAACATTGTAAAAACCATACCGCCTTTGTCGCTGAAGAAGGTTTTGGGCCTTTTTCGGCGGCAGAGGCGGTTTTGCGGTAAAAGGGCCGGCACAGAAAGAGGATGGATTTATAAAGGCCGGCATGATATGATAAAAAGCAGGATAACCGGAACCGGATGAGAATATGGGGAACCGGCGGGAGAAAGGAGCATCATGAGGATATTGGTCATCAGCGATACCCACGGAAGGGTGGAAAAGGCCAGGGAGCTGATCAGAGAAAAAGGACCCTTTGATCTGGGGGTACATCTGGGAGATTTTGCTGAGGATGCCAAAAGGCTGGAGAGAGAAACGGGGCTTGAATTCCGTTTCGTCAAAGGAAATATGGACGGGGGAACGAAAGAGGATTTTTCGATTCTTTCAACCGATGGGGGAGATATTTTACTGGTTCACGGCCATATACAGGGCGTCAAGAGAGATCTTACGGCCCTTATGTATACGGTGGAGGAAAAAGGCTGCAAAGGGGCTTTTTTCGGACATACCCACGTGCCTTTTTTGAGGGAGGAGGCAGGCCTGTATCTTCTTAATCCCGGAAGTCTGAGTCTTCCTCATCTGGATAAAAGAGGCTCATATGCCATTGTACAGACTGGAAAAGGGCGGCTTGACGGGACGATCTGCTATATATAAACGGAAAGAAACATCATGAAAATAGAAAGGGAAGATGAAATGGAGGCAGAAAAACAAACGGGAAAACTGATTGTGCTGGAGGGTATGGACGGTTCGGGAAAATCCACTCAGGTCAAGCTTTTGGCAGAGGCCCTTTCCCAAAGAGGACGCAGGGTCAAACAGTTTCATTTTCCTACGGGAGAAGGCTTTGCGGGCAGGATGATCAGCTCCTTTTTAAAGGGGGATTTCGGAAGAGCGGACCAGGTGGATCCCTATTTTGTGGCCATGCTGTATGCTTTGGACCGAAAGCCCATGGCCAGAACCCTGTACCGGTGGCTGGAAGAATATGACGTTGTGCTGCTTGACCGCTATGTTTTATCCAACATAGCCTATCAGTGCGCCAAGCTGCCGATTTTTGAAAGCCGGATGGCGCTCTCCAGCTGGATTTTGGATCTGGAGCATGGCATCAATCATCTGCCCCAGGCGGATATTACCCTTTATATGGGGGTTTCTCTGCAATTTGTGGACAGGCAGCTGGCCCGCCAGAGAAAAGGAGAGGGCCGGGCCTATCTGGAAGGAAGGGAAGATATCCACGAAAGGGATTTGAAGCTCCAGCGGGAGGTCAACGAGGTGTATACCATTTTTTGCGAGGACTGGGAGGATATTGTTTTTGTCAACTGTCTCGACCACGGAGGACAGATGCTGGAAAGCGGGGAAATTCACCAAAAGATCATGGATATTTTGAAGGAACAGGAAATCCTGTAGGGGTGTGCAAAAAAAGCGGAAAACCTGACTAAATTTGTACATATAATTAAAAGTGTAAAGATTTACAAGGCCTTGTTGAATTGATATACTAATAAAGTTGTATATTTTCTGCGTGTTAAACGTGAAAAAAGGAGGCTGGCTGTAAATGCTTACATTTATCATCGGGCTGGTGATCCTGGTTGTGGGAGCAGCCCTGTACGGAAAGTTTTGCGAAAGGGTCTTTGGGCCTGACGATAGAAAAACGCCGGCCTATACAAAACAGGACGGCGTTGATTATGTTCCCATGAGAGGCTGGAAGAACAGCCTGATCAATCTTTTGAATATTGCGGGAACAGGCCCGATCCTGGGCCCCATTCAGGGGATTCTTTTCGGACCGATCGCTTTTATCACCATTCCCATCGGCAACATCATCGGCGGGGCGATGCATGATTATTTTGCCGGTATGATCTGCCTGCGGGACGGCGGCTCTCAGATGCCTGACATGATCCGCCGCTACAGCAACAAAGGGGTCTATGCCGTTTATCAGATTTTTTGCAGCCTGCTGCTGCTCCTTGTGGGGGCTGTCTTTATTTATACGCCCGGCGATATTGCCGCCACTCAGGTCCTGGGTTTTGACGGGCAGGCGGATTCCCTGTCTACCTGGGTCATCTACGGCGTGATTTTTCTGTATTATCTCGTGGCAACCGTTTTTCCCATCGATCAAATCATCGGCAGGATTTATCCGATTTTCGGAGCGATTCTTCTGTTTTCCGCTCTGGGCGTATTTGCGGGTATTTTTCTCATGGATTTCCCCATCAACGAGCTTTGGGAGGACTGGAATGGGGGAAGCGTCCTTTACGGCAGCTATTTTACGGAAAATCATTTTATTCCGGTGTTTTTCATCACCGTTGCCTGCGGCATCCTTTCCGGTTTTCATTCCACCCAGACGGCGATCATTTCCCGTACCATGAAAAGCGAAAAACAGGGCCGTATGACATTTTATAACATGATGGTGGTAGAGGGCTTTATCGCCATGGTATGGGCGGCAGGCGCCATGGGGGTATATAACCTGGGTCTGCAGGCGGCGGACGCTTCACTGGCAACCTCTACCATCGGGATCGTATGCAAGTATATTTTAGGACCGGTAGGGGGCGTGATCGCTCTTTTGGGAGTCATTGTCCTGCCTATTACCTCGGGAGATACGGCTCTGAGAGCCCTGCGGCTGTCGGTGGCCGATACCCTGCATATCGATCAGACCTCTGTCAGGAAAAGGCTGGCCCTTGCCGCCGTTATTTTCGCCCTGGTAGCGGTGATTTTGGTGATCGCCAAGGTAAATGCGGAAGGCTTTAATATATTGTGGCGGTATTTTGCCTGGTCCAATCAGAGCCTGTCTTTGTTTGCTTTTCTTGCCATTACCATCTGGATGTTTGAAACGGGCCGGAAAAAATTTGTCTTTATGCCCATGATCCCGGGAATATGGTATACTTTTATTACCGTTTCCTATATCGCCAACGCCAAGATCGGCTTTAACATTCCCTGGATGGGAGCCTATATCATCGGCATTGCCGCTGCGGCAGCCTATGGCATGGTGCTGGTGTGGTATGGAAGGAAACGGGAAAAAATCAAAAACCTCGAAAATGGAAGATAAAGGGAAGCAGGCTCGAAAAGCATCCCTCTTCCAGGGGCATTTGGATGGGAAGGGGGCTTTGCCCCATAGAAAGAAGGGAGTGTGCTTTATGCGTCAGGGCGGGAAAAGCCCATGGGAAGCCTGGAGAAAGGAAACGGAAATCGGGATCCATCAGATAGAGGGGATCCGTATCGGACAGGCCCGGGATGAACAGGGCGCTACCGGCTGCACGGTGATCCTTTGTCCAAAAGGAGCCGTCACCGGCGTGGACGTTCGGGGAAGCGCCCCTGCCGGCAGAGAAACGGAAACCATCAAGCCGGGCAATGTGTGCGATGTGGCTCACGCCGTGGTTCTCAGCGGAGGAAGCGCTTTCGGGCTGGATGCCGCTTCCGGGGTAATGGAATATCTGGAGGAGCAGGGGATCGGCTTTGATGTGGGCCTTACCAGAGTGCCCATCGTCTGCGGCGCGTCCTTGTTTGATCTGACGGTGGGAAGCCATAAAGCCAGACCGGACAAGGCCATGGGAAAAAGAGCCTGTCTGGATGCGGTTCCGGGAAAGGAGATCCTTCAGGGAAACCACGGGGCCGGAACGGGCGCCAGCATCGGAAAGCTTCTGGGAGAAACATACATGATGAAAAGCGGCCTTGGAGCCTGCTGTTTTCAGCTGGGAGAGCTGAAGGTAGGCGCCGTCGTGGCGGTCAACGCTCTGGGAGATGTGTTCGATTTGGACACAGGGGAGCAGATCGGCGGGCTTCTTTCAGAGGACGGAAAGAGCCTGCGGCTGACAGAGCCGCTGATGTATGAACGGTATGGGAAGGACAAAAATTATTTTACAGCCAATACCAATACCACCATTGGCTGCGTGATCACCAACGCCGTGCTGGATCAGGCCCAGGCGGGGAAGGTGGCCGGTATCGCCCATGACGGCATGGCCAGGACCATCGCCCCTGTGCATACCTGGGCGGACGGAGATACGATCTTTACCATGGCAACCGGCGAAGTGAAGGGAGATCCTAACGCAGTGGGCACCCTGGCGGCAAGAGCCATGGGCTATGCCATCAACCGGGCGGTAAGAGAGGCAAGCGCCGCTTACGGGCTGGTGTGCGCCGGAGAGCTTGAAAAATAGAAAACAAATAAGGAAAGAAAAGGAAAGGAAGAGGAAAATGGCGGCAAGAGCACAGGAGGTCATGAAAAAATATCTCAGCGGGGGCTATAATTGTTCCCAGTCTATCATCAGCGGTTATTGCGATTTGTTCGGGCTGGATGAAAAAACAGCCTTTAAGCTCTCTGAGGGCTTTGGAATGGGCATGGGCGGTTTTCTGGATGAATGCGGAGCGGTGACCGGCACGTTTATGGTTTTGGGGCTTGCAAACAGCGACGGTCTGCTGGAAAAGGGAACGACCAAGCACGATACCTATCGTAAGGTCAAGGAAATGGGAGAGGCCTTTCAGTCCCATTTTGATACGATGATGTGCGGAGAGCTTATGGCAAAGGAAAAAGCCCTGAAAGCCGCCGCCAGCGCCCAGGAGCTGGAGGAGGCAAAGGGAAAGAAGCTCATTTGCGTGGAGTGCGTCAGATGGGCGGCGCAATATCTGGATCAGGCCCTGGGGCTTCAGGATGAAAAATAAACCGGAAGAGGCCGGCTAAAGGCGGTTTTTCCGAAATCGTTTTAAATAACAGGCAGGCGCCTTCTGTTAAAGAATCCTTAAGAAACGCATAGGACGCTTCTTAAGGATTTTCTTGTATAATGCCGCCGTATATAAAAGAGAAAAGCCGGATGCATCTGAGGATCCGCCGGTTTTGTATCCGGAAAAATCATAAAACGGAGGGAGAGCGTGATGGAAAAGGACCAGGAACAAAAAGCCCGGGAAAAACAGGAGCTGGGGCAGAAAGAACAGTCGCAACAAAAGCAGACGCAGCAGGAGCAGACGCAGCAGGAAGGCTTTGACGTGTTTGATCAGCCGGAAAAAGGGAAAACAAAAGGTTTGTTTCGAAAAGGAAGGAAACTGCCGGTGAAAAGGACAGCCGCCGTGCTGATTCTTTTGGCGCTTGCGGCGGCGGGATTTTTCTTTTTCCGATCCTGTCAGGCCTCGCCGGCGATAACGGCAAGCGCACAGGAAGCCAGCATTATGGACGTTCAGCAGCTGGTAACGGTGAAGGGGACCGTGGAGGGCTCCGATTCCGCCGATGTAAGCTCGCCTCTGAATTATACGATCCGCCAGATCAACGTGTCGGAGGGAGACCGGGTCAAAACCGGACAGATCCTGGCGGTGCTGGAGGCCACAGAGCTGAAAACCGCCTATGATCTGGCGGCCAGCCAATATCAGCAGGCCCTGTATGCTCTGGAAGAGACGCTGAAGGAGCAGCAAAGGGAATATGAGGATGCCCTGAGAGCGCTGGAGGCCTCCAGGATTTCCTATGACGCTTATCATAAGCTTTACCAGGAAGGCGCCTGCGCCTATACAGAATACATGCAGTATGAAAATGATTACCGCGCCAAACAGGCTGCCGTGGACCGTTTTACGGTTTCCCAGGGAAAGGTGACGGCAAGCGCCGCCCAGCGGCAGCAGCTGGAGGTGGAGCGGCTTGCCATGGAGGAGAAACGCCGGGCTCTGGACGAGGTGAATATCAAAAGCCCTATTGACGGAACGGTGACCCGTGTCAACGCTACCATCGGCAAGCTGGCCAACGACACGGGGACCGGCGGCGCGACGCCCATGTTTGTGATCGAGGATATCGACCATCTGCAGATGAATGTGACCGTTGGAGAAAATGACATCCACCTTTTGGAGGAAGGCCAGACGGTGAGCATCACGGGAGAGGTTTTGGGAGAGGCTGCCGTGGAGGGCGTGGTCTCGCATATTTCTCCTACAGGGGAAGAGCAGACCAATAACGGCAGCTCGGAAATGGTGATCCCTGTAACCATTGATATCACCGGAGAAAATCAAAACCTTATCGCCGGCGTTACGGCAAAGGCGGAAATTCTGGTCAATGAAGCGCCGCAGGTCCTTGGGGTATCTCTGGACTCGCTGCTGGAGGATCCTCAGAGCGGGGAAACCTATGTGCTTGTGGCGGGAGAGGAAGGCCTACTGGAAAAAAGAGTGATCACCACAGGGCTTGAGGGAGATTTTTATGTCCAGGTGACCGGCGGAGACCTTGCTGTGGGAGAGCAGGTAATATTAAATCCGGGGATAAACGCTCTGACAGAGGGAATGACGGTTACTTTGGTATAACGGAGGCAGAACATGAACGAGATCATACGGCTGGAACAGCTGAAAAAAACCTACCGCAGCGGAGCGATCCAGGTAGAGGCTCTGAAGGGGATCGATCTGACCGTAAATCAGGGGGAATACGTGGCGATCATGGGAGCCTCCGGCTCGGGAAAATCCACCCTGATGAATATTCTTGGCTGCCTTGACCGGCCTACGGGAGGGCGGTATTATCTGGGGGGCCATGACATCAGCTGTCAAAGCGACAGCCAGCTTTCCCGGATCCGAAACAGGATGATCGGCTTTGTTTTTCAGTCCTTTAATCTGATCCCCAGAACCAGCGCTTTGAAAAATGTGGAGCTTCCCATGATTTATGCCAGGATCCCGCCCAGGGAAAGAAGCCGCAGAGCGGCGGCGCTTTTGGAAAAGGTAGGCCTGGGAGACCGGCTGGAGCATATGCCAAACGAGGTGTCCGGAGGGCAGAAGCAGAGGATCGCTATCGCAAGGGCCCTTGCAAATCGTCCTCCGATCATTTTGGCGGATGAGCCTACAGGGAATCTGGATAGCCGCTCGTCGGTGGAAATCATGGAGCTTTTTTCCGGGCTGAACCGTAAAGAGGGCAATACTGTGATCATTGTAACCCATGAACCGGACATCGCTCAGTTTACCGACCGGATCATAACCTTTCGGGACGGGGCGATCATCAGCGACAGGAAAGTGGATCGGGATCATCCCCCGGCGGCTTCCAAGGTAGCGGCGGCCGCCGCCGGAAGGGAGGGAGTGTAAATGCTGGTTCTGGAAAGCATCAAGCTGGCCTTTTCCGCTATCCGGATCAATAAAATGCGTTCCTTTCTGACCATGCTGGGCATTATCATCGGCATCAGCTCGGTCATTGCCATCACATCCATCGGCTCCAGCATCCAGTCGGTTGTGGATAAGCAGTTTGCCAGCATCGGAAGCACGTATATGTATGTGTATCCGGATTGGTATATGCTGGATGATGGTGTGGTATCCCAGTCGGATCTGTTTTCGGAGGATGAGATCCGGGGCCTGAAGGAGGCCTATCCGGAAATGATCGATTATGCGGTGCCCTATGGCTACAGCAGCTCTGATTCCAGGGTGGGACGTACGCAGGCCAGCTTCAGCCTGATGGGCGTAGGGGATGGCTATGATGTTGTGAGCAATATGCACATTACCTATGGAAGGATGATCAACGAAAATGATGTAAAAAGTCAAAAACCCCGGATCGTGATCGATGAGACCGCCGCTCAAAGGCTGTTTGGAAAAACCAACGCCGTAGGCGAAAGCCTGCCGCTGACGATAGACGGTGTGGCAAACGATTATACGGTGGTAGGGATTTATTATGTGGAGCCTTCTATTTTCACGCCGGTGAGCACCGACAATCAATTTTCCGCCTATATTCCCTACAGCCTGATCCCTTCTATGGTCCATTCATGCAGCAATATCGAAATCTATTATGCTTCCGGGTATGACGCAAAAACGGCAGGGGATACCATTTGCCGGTATCTGGAAAGAGTCAAGGACAAGGAGGAAGGGTTTTATACCTATGATTCCGTGGAACAGCAGCAGGGGATGATGAATGAGATCCTTGGCACCATATCCCTTGCCATAGGCGCTATTGCGGCCATATCCCTTTTGGTGGGGGGTATCGGCATTATGAACATCATGCTGGTTTCTGTAACCGAGCGGACCCGGGAGATCGGCACCCGGAAGGCTCTGGGCGCAAGAACAGGAGATATTCTGTTTCAGTTTCTGATCGAATCCATGATCATCTCCGCTATCGGAGGGATCATCGGAACCCTGCTGGGCCTTGGAACGGCGGCGGTGGGGATGAAGCTTGTGGGCGTGGATTTTGCCGTCAATCCCCTGGTCATCCTTTTGGCGGTTGGATTTTCCGCTGTGGTGGGCATGTTTTTCGGTATTTATCCCGCCAGGAAAGCAGCCGGCCTGGATCCGATCGAAGCCCTGCGCTACGAATAGGCTAAGAGTCGAAAAAGCCTTTTGCCTCAGAAGAAAAGGCAAGGGGAATTACAGGAAGCCAAGGCGTATTGCCAGACGGCGGCAAAGCTCCTGGATCCATTCCTTTCTTGCCAGCTTTTCAAGCCAGCGGGAGGGAATGGCTTGGGGGCCGTACCAAAGCCCGCAAAGCCCCCCTGCTACGGCGGCGGTAGTGTCGGTATCGCCCCCCAGGGAGATGGCCTTCAGGACGCAGGTCTGGTAGGAATCGGTATTCAGAAGACACCATAAAGCCGACTCAAGCGTATCGATGACATAACCGCCGCTTGCGATCTGCTCTTGAGGCAGGCTGGAAAGGCTCCGGGGACGAAAGATCCGGGAAAAGGACAGAAGCTCTCCCTGAAAATCAGGAGCCTGGCTATAATAGTTTTGAGCGCCGGATATGCCCTGGCAAACCGTGGAAAGAAGAGAGGCAGGGGACTTTTCAGCGCCTTTTTCAAGGGAGGCTTCCATCAGCAGGAGAGCCACGGACAGGTAAATGCCGCAGGCCATCATGCTTCTGGGATGAGCATGGGTGAGAGCGGAAATTTCGTGGATAAGGGAAAAGGCAGGTTCGTTGTCCTTTGGCGCCCCCAGCGGAGAAAGCCGGGGACCCAGGCCGCTGATGAAATAAAAGGCCAGAGGAAGAATCCGCATCAGGGAGCCGTTGCCGTTGTCCGTTTCTTCCTTCCCGCCGCAGCGGGAAAGAGGCAGGCCTGACAGATAGCGCTCCAGAGAATGAATGGTGGTACGGCCCATTCCGAAGGCTGCTCCCCGGGGCGTATAGTCTCCCTCCTGCATCCAGCGGCAAAGCCGCTCCATAAGGTCCTGCTTGTCCGGGAAAGCCCCTGTCATATGAGCCAGACTGTCCGCAAGACAAAAGGTAGCGCTGGAATCATCTGACCAGCTGCCCGGAGGGAGTCCGTCATACCGGCAGCCTTCCATTTCTGTGACAGGATGGCGTTTCATCCATTGACGGGAAAGCCCTTCAAAGGGAACGCCAAGGGCGTCTGCCGTGCAAAGCCCTAAAAGACCTCCGTAGATCAGATCGGCTTGTAATTTCATCATGCTGCTTTCCTCCTTGCCCTCAGGCTTTCCTTTTATAAGCGGATGAGAATGAAAAGGGGGTTTGTTTTTTGTCGCTTTTTTTCGTTTTTTTGACCCAGATCCTTCGGCCTGCAGGCGTTTTTTCTCAAAGTGGTTTTTGAGGGAGCGGAAGGCCTTTATTAGGGCTGGTTCCAGAGACTGTCCTTTACGATGGAAATTTCGCCGCTTTTGAGGAGGGAAAGGCCGCCTTTTTCGTCCCTGACTAAAAGGTTGCCTTCCTGATTGATGTCAAGAGCAAGAGCCTGGCAGAGGGTTCCTGCCTTTGTGTAGGAGATGGTTTTGCCCAGAACCAGAGATCGCTTGCGATATTCATTTAAAAGAGCTTCCTTTGCCCTGGCAGGATCGCCGGAAGAGGAGAGAGCCCGGGCGGAAGGGGCAAGAAAGCCAAGCTCCCGGCAGAGGGCCAGAAGCTCATTGAGAATCTGAGCCGCCAGACGGCTTCTGGACAGATCCGGGCGGTCAAGGGAGCCGGCCGTCTCCTGAAGCTCCTCTGGAAAGCTTTGCAAGGGGGTTTTGACGTTGACGCCGATGCCGATGATGACCCACTGTGCTCTGGCGCTTTCAAAATCGCTTACCGCTTCTGTCAGGATACCGCAGATTTTTTTCTGCTCCAGATATACGTCGTTGACCCATTTGATCTTAGGCCGGCAGTCGGTAAGTTCTTCAATGGCCCGGCAGACCGCCACAGCGGCGGCAAAGGTCAGGGATAAAAGAGAGTGCATATCCCCTTGGGGCCGCAGCAGCAGGCTCATATAAAGGCCGGTTTGGGCCGGGGAAAAAAAGGATTTTCCGTAACGGCCCTTTCCTTTTGTTTGGGATTCCGAAAAAACGGCGCAGGAAGAAGCGTCTTCCTGAAGGGCGATCCGTTTGGCCTCTTCGTTGGTGGAGTCCAGCTGCTTGAAAACATAAACCGGCATTTGGCAAAAAGGCTTTTGCAAATGCCTTCGGATGCCTTCTTCTGTCAGCAGATCGCTGTTTTGGGCCAGCTGATAGCCTCGATTGGTGGCGGCGATGATCTGGTGGCCTTCTGAGCGGAGAGCCTGGACCGCCTTCCAGGCCGCCGCCCGGGAAACGCCCAGGCGCTGGCCCAGAGCCTGGCCGGAAATAGCCTTGTCCCGGTTGTTTTCCAGTATGGTTAAAATTTCTTTTTTCAGATCCATTTTATGATTCATATCACAACCTCATTTTATTCTGCTTTTAGTATACCATAAAAAGTTGAAAGAGGCCCGGAGAAAAGCCGGAATTTGCGGGGAGGGGATGCTGCCTGCCGGGCCCCCGGGATTTGCCCGCAAAATTCGTGCTTTGGGCTGAAAATTATGGTACAATATAATGATCAAAAGAAAAAGGAAGAAGATATGTTTGGCGTATTGAAGGGATATGAAAACAGGCAGGATCCGGATTTGATGAATGAGATCGTCCTGGCTTATCTGGGGGACTGCGTGTATGAGCTTTATGTGAGAAATCTTTCGGTGGCCTCTGGAAAAATCAAAACCAGAGAGCTGAGCCGTATTTCTGCGGAGCATTCCAAGGCGGCTTTCCAGGCCCGGGCCATGAAAGCGCTGGAGGGACAACTGACGGAGGCGGAGACCCAGGTGATGAAAAGGGCCCGGAACAAGCGGATCACCTCCAAGCCTAAAAACGCGGAGCCGATGGAGTACAAGCTGGCCACCGCCTTTGAAGCGGTGATCGGCTACTTATATGTAAAAGGGGAATTTGGCAGGATGGAGTGGCTGATAGAAAGAGCGCTTACCAAAATCCCTGAAGAGAAAAAAGACGAAGGGGAAAAGGAGGAACGGGAATGAGCAAAGCGGATGTGATTTTCAAACAGATGTGTACCGACATTATCGAAAATGGATTTTCTTCTCAGGGGCAAACCGTCAGGCCTCGCTGGGAGGACGGAACGCCCGCCCATACCATCAAGCGGTTCGGCGTGATCAATCGTTACGATCTAAGAGAGGAATTCCCGGCTCTGACCCTAAGGCCCACGGCTTTGAAATCGGCCTTTGATGAAATCCTGTGGATCTGGCAGAAAAAATCCAACCGTCTGGAAGATTTGAACAGCCATATCTGGGACGAATGGGGAGGAAGGGACGGTACCATCGGTAAGGCTTACGGCTATCAGATGGCGGTGAAATACCGCTTCCCCCAGGGGGAAATGGATCAGGTGGATAATGTTTTATGGCAGCTTAAGAATACCCCCTACAGCCGGCGGATCCTCACCAGCATGTATAATTTTGCGGATCTTTCCGAAATGAATCTGGAGCCCTGCGCCTACAGCATGACGTTCAATGTGGAGGGAAAGGTGCTCAACGGGATCCTGAACCAGCGCTCCCAGGACGTGCTGGTGGCAAATAACTGGAATGTGGTGCAGTATAGCTTCCTTTTGATGATGTTTGCCCAGGTCAGCGGCCTGGTGGCGGGAGAGCTGATCCATGTGATCGCCGACGCGCATATCTACGACCGGCATGTGCCGCTTATAAAAGAAATGCTGGAAAGACCCATGTATGATGCGCCCAAGGTCCGCCTCAATCCCGAGGTTAAAGATTTTTATGATTTTACCGTGGCGGATCTGATCGTAGAGGACTATCAAAAGAATCCACAGATCACCAATATACCGGTGGCGATCTGACAGGGCCGATTGACAGGGGCTCTTTCAGGACAATAAAAAAGGAAGGTTTTTATGGAATATGAAATGGACGCTATTGCGGCGGTGGACGCGGCCTGGGGCATCGGCAGGGACAACGGGCTTTTGCACAGCATCCCCCGGGATATGAAATTTTTCAGGGAAATGACCCTGGGCAGCACGGTGATCCTGGGAAGAAGGAATCTGGAGTCCTTTCCCGGAGGAAAACCCCTTGCCCGCAGGCGCAATATCGTTTTATCCTCTTCTCTGGCTCCGGGAGAGGGATATGAGGTATGCGGGAGCCTGGAGGCGCTGTTTTCCTTGTTGGAAAAGACGTTAAAAGAAGGGGGAAGCAGCCGGATGTTCGTCATCGGCGGCGGACAGGTCTATCGGCAGCTTTTGCCCTATTGCCGCCGGGCTTATATAACCAAAATGGAAAGGGATTTCCAGGCAGAGGTGTTTTTTCCGAATTTGGATGAGGATCCGGACTGGAGCCTGGCGGAGGAAGGGCCGGCACTGGAGCACCAGGGCCTGATTTACCGGTTTGTCCGTTATGAAAATATGAGGGAAAAAGATATTTTTCGCAAAGGAAGCAAAGGATGAAGGAAAAGGTAAAAAGGGAAGCGGGCAGCGTTATTATCGGAAGAAATCCGGTGACGGAGGCTTTGAAAAGCGGCCATGAGATGGAAAAGCTGGTCATTGCCAAGGGCTCGGAAAAAAGCCTGGGAAAAATCATCGCCATGGCAAAGGACAGAGGCGTTCCCGTTTACTATCAGGACCGGCAGCGCCTTGACGCTGCGGCGGAGGGCGGCGCGCATCAGGGCGTGGCGGCCTGGGTGAGCGAGTATACCTATTCGGGGATCGAGGAAATCCTGCAAAGGGCGGAGGAAAAAGGAGAAGATCCTCTTGTGGTGCTTTTGGATGGGATCGAGGATCCCCATAATCTGGGGGCCATTATCCGCAGCGCAGACGGCGCCGGCGCTCATGGCGTTATCATTCCCAAGCGCAGGGCCGCAGGCATTACCCAGACGGCGGCGAAGGCCTCGGCGGGAGCTGTGGAATACATGCCGGTGGCCAGGGTTTCGAATCTGGTGCAGGTCATCGGGGAATTAAAGGAAAAGGGCTTTTGGATCGCAGCGGCGGATATGGAAGAAACGCCGTATTATCGAAAGGATCTGAAGGGAAGGCTGGGTCTTGTGATCGGCGGAGAAGGAAAGGGCGTAAGCAAGCTTGTGAAGGAGCATTGTGATTTTGTGGTGAGCCTGCCTATGAAAGGCAGGGTAACCTCTTTAAACGCTTCCTGCGCAGCGGCGGTGCTGCTTTATGAGATCCGAAGGCAAAGAGATGAAGCGGGGCTGCAGCAGGGGCTGTAAAGGAAAGTCCTGAAAGGGAAGGAGAGACGGGATGGAAAAAAGCCGGAAAAGAGGCGGCGAAAAAGAAGAGCAGAATCTGGCCAAAGAAAAGACTCTTCAGACAGAGCCGGCGTCCCGCCAGCGGGAGGAGGAGCTGGTGCGTCTTGGGCAGGAGGGAAACCAGGAAGCGCTGGATATCCTGTTTGCCAGATACAAGCGCCTGGCAAGAGCCAGAGCGCAGCTGTATTATATGGCGGGTGGAGACGGTGAGGATCTGATGCAGGAGGGCATGATCGGCCTGTTTTATGCGATCAGAGATTTTGATCCCCAAAAGGGCATGAGCTTTCACGCTTTTGCGGAGCTATGCATCAGCCGGCAGATCCTTACGGCGATCCGCCGGGCGAGCCGAAAAAAGCATGAGCCCCTGAACCGGTCCATTTCCTTGTCCGGGGAAGATGAGGCCGAAGGCGGGCTTTTTAAAGAGGTTTTGTACTTTGACCTGAGCGGGCAGCCTGAGGAGAGGCTGCTGCAGCGGGAAGCGGCGGCTGATTTGGCCGGGGCGATCCAGGAAAGGCTCAGCCCTCTTGAACGGCAGGTTTTTTCTCTGATGCAGGAGGGGCTTACCTATCGGGAAATTGCGGAGGCGCTGAAAAGGGAAGAAAAATCTATCGACAACGCGATGCAGAGGATCCGGAGCAAGGTCCGGAGGCTGTTTCAAAAGCAGGCGTCGCCGGCGAAAGAAAAGGAGGGATAAAAAACACGAAAACCCTTGACACGCAAGAGACAAACATAGTAAAATATTTGACATTGAGACAGGCTGTTGTAGCTCAGTAGGTAGAGCGCTTCCTTGGTAAGGAAGAGGTAGGCAGTTCGAATCTGCTCAACAGCTCCAGTTTAGAATGAGAAGCGATAAATATAACGAAAGGATGTAATGAGATGGCAAAAGCGAAATTCGAAAGAACCAAACCCCATGTCAATATCGGAACCATCGGTCACGTAGACCATGGAAAGACCACACTGACAGCGGCGATCACAAAGACGCTGCACACCAGATACGGACTGG
>CALWZU010000046.1 GCA_944386095.1 uncultured Clostridia bacterium
CTGAAAGGACTGCCTTCCGCCTTTGTCCTGGAGCTTCCTCCTTACAGGCTGCCCCGGTTTGGAAAAGTGATCCTTGAGAGTCTGCGAAGCAAAGCCCTTTTTGTTTTGGCAAGAGCGGTTGTAACAGCCGCTCCGGCGGGGCTTCTCATCTGGTGTCTCGGCAATATTTCCGTAGACGGGGTCAGCCTTTTGACCCTTTTCAGCGATCTATTGGATCCCCTGGGACGTCTTGCAGGCATGGACGGCGTTATACTGATGGCTTTCCTTTTGGGATGGCCGGCTAACGAAATCGTTCTTCCCATTATGATCATGGGCTATCTTTCCGCCGGCTCCATGACCCAGCTTTCCGATCTTTCTTCCCTTTCTCTCCTGCTTTCCCAGCAAGGCTGGAGCTGGATCACCGGTCTTTGCGTCATGCTGTTTTTCCTGTTTCATTTCCCCTGCGCCACCACCTGTCTGACCATCAAAAAAGAAACCGGCAGCCTGCCCTGGACCATTTTCGCCTTTCTCATGCCCACCGCTGTCGGTTTATGCCTTTGCATCGCCTGCGCTTTTTTCTGCAGGCTCTTTACAGGTATCTGAAGTATTGTCAAAAAACGGCAAGTCTTTTTATAAAAGCGCTGCCATGATCATCACAAATGCCACCGTAACGATTCCGCTGATACCGATGGAAATGCCGCTCATGGCGCCTTGGGTCTGTCCCAGCTCAATAGCCTTGCTGGTTCCGATGGCATGGCTGCATGTGCCGATGGCCACCCCTGCCGCCACCTTGCTTTTGATATGAAAAAGCTTTATGAGGACCGGCGAAAGCACCGCGCCCATGATGCCGGTCAGAACCACTACAACCACCGTCAAAGAGGGAATACCGCCGATCATGCCGGTAATTTCCACGGCGATAGGCGTTGTAACGGATTTTGCCAGAATCGATGCGGTGATTTCTTCGCTCAGGCCAAACAGGCGGCAAAACAAGGTGACCGAAAACAAGGAAACGCCGCTGCCTACCGCGCAGCCTACGATCACCGGCAGAAAATAGCTGGCCAGGGTTTTTCTCTGCCGGTAAATCTCATAGGCAAGAACCGCCGTCACCGGGGAAAGAAACAGGGTGATCAGATCCCCTCCCTTATCATAGCTTTCAAGAGGGATATGGAAATAGATCAGGATCCCTCCGATCAGTATGACCGCGATGAGAACCGGATGTAAAAGAGCAAACCGGGTTCGTTCATAGATCCAAAGTCCGATCAGATAGCAAAAAAGCGTCAGAAAAACACCGAAAAAGCTATGGTCGCATATCTGGTAAAAAAGCTGCGGAAGTTCCATTTTCTTCCCCCCTATTCCGATTTTCCCATCATCCGGATCACGCCCAAAACCGTAAAGGCCGTTACGGCAAAGGTAATGACAAGAGACAAAAGGCACACCAAAAGCAGCTGCAGCACGTCCCCGCGAATGACGTGGTAATAGGCGATGATCTGAACGCCGGAGGGAATAAAGAAAAACGCCATATTCGCCAGCAGAAGCTCCGCCGTTTCCCGAATGCTCTCAGGACGAATGATCCGAAGCAGCATCAGAAGAAGCATCAAAAGCATACTGATGATGCTGGCGGGAAAGGCAAAGGGAAGAACCAGGGAAATTCCGTAGCTGATCAGGCACACCAAAAATAAAATCATCAGCTGTTTCATAATTTTCATAATCGATTTTCTCCATAACATCCGCCGGAGCCGGTTATTTCCGGGATAAATCGGAAAGGATCCGCTTCCCGGTTTGCGCCACTTCAAAGGCGGCCCGCTCTACATCAAGGGTTTTATACTCGCCGTTTTCATAAAGGATCTTTCCGTCGCACATGGTCAGCGCCACATCGCCTCCGTCTGCGGAATATACCAGATTATTTTTCAAATCATATACCGGCCTCATATGAGGTCCCTGTATATCCAAAACGATCAGATCAGCCTTGCCTCCCTCCTTCAAAAGGCCGCAATCCTGTCTGCCCTGAGCCAGGGCGCCGGCCCTTGTTGCGGCGTAAATGGCCTGCTGAGGCGTAACCGCGGTAGCGTCATAATGCTTGACCTTTTGCAGCAAAGCGAAAAACTTCATCTCCTCGATCATGTTCAGGCTGTTGTTGCTTGCCACGCTGTCCGTACCGATGGCCACGTTGATACCCATGGAAAGAAGCTTTTTTACATCGCATATCCCGCTTGCCAGCTTCACATTGCTCACCGGACAGGAGGCCACCGTCACGTCCTTTTCCTTGAGCAGGTCAAAATCCTCCCCTTCCAGCCATACGCAGTGGGCGGCGGTAGCATGGCTGTCAAAAACGCCCAGATCATAAAAATACCTGGCGGGGGTTTTCCCATGGCGCTGCTTGCACTCCTCATGCTCCTTCCTGGTTTCAGACAAATGCAGATTCATATTGGTGCCAAGCTCCAGGCTATACTGGGCAAACTGCCCCGCCACCTTCGGATTGGACGTATATTCGGCGTGGATGCTGGAATCGATCAAAAGCCTGCCGTTTCCCTTTCCATGATAGTTTTCATACATATATTTGGTTTCCCTGTATTCAGGAAGCTCATAAAAATCCCGGTCATCAAAGCAGACCATGGCAAAGCCCAGATTGCTTTTGACCCCCGTTTCCAAAACCGCCTGGGCCATACTTTCGCCATACATATACATATCCGTTGTGGAAACCGTGCCGAAGCGGATCATCTCCCCTATGCCAAGAAGCATTCCGTAATAAATGTCCCTTGCCTGCTGCTTCGCCTCAAAGGGAAAGATTTTTTGATTCAGCCAATCCGAAAGAGGAAGATTTTCCCCATAGCCTCTCATGGTGGTCATGGGCGTATGCCCGTGGGCATTGTAAAAAGCGTTCATCAGAAGCCTTCCCTTTCCCGGATAGACCTCTCCAAAATCCTCTCCGGGCTTTTCCGTGCCTACATAGGCGATTTTATCATCTTTTACGCCTACAAACATATTTTCTCTTACCTGAAAATGCTCATCGATAATGGTGATGTCCTGAAAAAGCATCGTTACCTCCCTTTCCTTGCCCATTTTAGGGCTCATTTCCAAAGCCGTATGTAGCCGGTTTGGTTCAAATGAATTAAAAACAATACCGTGATCGGCGCAAGGATAAATCCTAAAAATCCAAACAGATTCAAGCCCAGGTACATAGCCGTCAGCGTCACCAGGGGATGCAGACCGATCTGCTCTCCCACGATTTTAGGTTCTATGATATTGCGGATGACGGTGACGATGCCATAGACGATGAAAAGACCGATACCCATATGCAGGTTTCCGGTCAAAAGACTGATAAGGGCCCATGGGATCAGTACAAGACCGCTTCCGATAAAAGGAAGGATGTCCAGCACCGCGATGATCGCCGCCACCATAATGGCATACTCCACCCGCAAAATGGAAAGCCCGATGGAAAGCTCCGTAAAGGTAATACACATGATCAGAAAATACGCTTTGAAAACCTTGGAGACCTTTTGAGAGAGAAACTGCTTCAACTCCTCAACGATGTCCCGGCCCCTCGGAGGCAGCTGCGCCATAAGAAAAGCCGTGACCTTCGGAAAATTCAGGCTGATAAAAACCGAGCATACGATGGTAAAAAGCAGGGTGATAAAAAACATGGGGATCTGGGTGACGCTGGTTGTCAGTCCGCTGATCATATCGGTGGTAAGCTGGCCAATCACCGCCGTCATTTCTTTGATGGCCGTATTAAAGGACTCCGAGACGGAACTTGCCATTTCGGGAGAAAGCCTTCCCACAAGGTCGATGATTCCCTGGGATACATCCCTCAGCACCGGCAGGATCATCGTAGAATACAAAGAAGGCCAGGTAGAGATAAAATTGCTCATCTGCTCGGCTACAAAAAGAGCCAAAAGCCAGATGATAAGACCCACCGTGATATAAAATCCCGCAATGGCAAAGCATCTGGCGGTTTTGTTGCGGATGGCCGTTTTCTTCGCCAGGATATTTGTGACCGGCTGCAAGATCAGCACGATCAGAAAACCAAGGCAAAAGGGCAGGGTCCATCTGAGAAGATACGCAAACACAAAATAAATCACTGCCCCGATGGCAGCAAGATACAGCACATTAATAATGAATTCTTTTTTCTTTTCATAGGTCAATGGATTCATCCCCTTTGCTTGTCATGTTACCACATTTGCCCTTGCCGTACAATCCATTTCCCCTTCTTTAGAAAAATCTAAAACCTTCTCTAACGAAGAATTTTTCCAAAGCCCGTCATCTGATTTTCCGGCAGCAGACAGAAAACCCGCCGAAGATCAAAACCGTTTCTTTCTTTCAGCTTTTGGTCGTTTAAGTGGATTTCATTGAAAAGCAGCTCCTTTCCTATGGTTTCCTTCCACTTATAGGGATACACAAAGCCCTTTTCCTGCTGATAAACGCGGCTATGTACGCTTCCCTCCTCAAACCAGCTAAGCCACAGCCCACCCTGATACCCTTCGAAAACCGGATGGGTACAGCTTGTTTTTTCACAGACGCTGATTTCCTCCGACACCTCTTCTGTTTCAGGATCATAGATCAGCGCTTTTATGGAAAACATCCCCTCTTCCCTGACCGTATAGGCAAACAGGAGCTTTCCCTTCCGCAGGCAGAAATCATACCAGAATATTTCCCTTGTCAAAAGGATCCTCACAAGGGCCTGCTCCGGCCTTCCCTTCACATGCCTTAAAACCAGTATACTGCACTCTTTGGGCCTTTTTTCGATCAGGCAAATATAAGTTACATCCCCATACTGCCTTACCGCCACCTCAGAGGGCAAAAGCCCCGTTTCAAACTCCGTCAGGATTCGTCCTCCTTCAAAGCCTCCCCCTTCCATATCCAGGGAAACCGCCGCCAGCCTTCTTTTGCAAAAGGCCATTTCCACCGCCTTCTCTTCCCTTTTCTTCTGACAGGTATACAGGAGTACCACCTGGTTTTCCACAGAAAAAACAGCCCCGTCCCGTAAGCCCGATTCCTCGTCTCCCTTTGGGACCGGCAGCCTTTTTACCTGATTTCCCTGGATTGTGTAAAGGCTCATCTGATCTGACTGATCGATACAGAAAAGCCGTATGGTATCATCCCTTTGTATGCAACCTCTAAGCTCCCGTATCCCTTCCCAAAGCATTTCCCTGACGGCATCTCCCCCGTTCTTTTCCCAGTATATAGACTCCACCCGATCCCCTCTTTGCACAAACTGATGAATGTTGCCCTGGGAATCGTAAAACAGCAGGCCGTTTTCATGTAATAAAGCCATCTCCTCACCCCTTTTCTTTCTATTATTAACTGTATGCCGGGGCTTTGTTTTTTTGCACGAAAAAAGAGCGATCTATGACCGCTCCTTCCGGAAAAACCACCAGGATGATTTTTCTTTTCCGGGTTAATAAAACTTTAAAAAACGACGCTTCCGGTTCAGCAGCCGGGATGCTTGGGCCGGCAGACCACCTCGCATTCACACTGGCACCGGCAATCCTCCTCCTCTTCCTTAGGGGGCGCTTCACAATTTTCCCCATCAGGAACAGAGGGAAACAAAGAGGGATAAGACGTACAGATGGCGGAGCGCTCCGGCGAAAGCACCGTATAGCCGGTGGACAAAACG
>CALWZU010000047.1 GCA_944386095.1 uncultured Clostridia bacterium
ATCTGTTTTATCAGTCCACGATCCCCAGCTCAGAAAGCCACTGGGCGATTTCTTTTTCCGCCTTCTGGGGCTGAGGAGCAGGCTGCTGATCCTCTCCCTTCCCCATGGTCTGATCCACCCGGGAAAGAATCACCGCAAACTGGGCTCTTGTAGCCTCTCCCTGAGGCGCGATGGTGCCGTCTCCCATGCCGCTGAGCACACCTGCGCTTACCGCCCAGCTCATGGCCGATACAGCATAATCGGAAATGGATTCATAATCGCTGAATTCCCGGATCGCCATGCCGCCCTCGCTGTTTTCCCAGCCCTGGGCGTTTCCGTAGCGGAATAAGATGGCAGCCAGCTGCTCCCTTAGCGGCTACGGCGGCGGCGTGTTCGGGCCGGAGGATGATATCACCCGGGAACAGCTGGCATCGATCCTCTACCGCTATGCCCAGCATAAAGGCTACGACGTGTCCGCAGGAGAACAGACCAATATTCTCAGCTACACCGACGCCCCGGAGATCAGCGAGTACGCCATTCCGGCCATGCAGTGGGCCTGCGGCGCAGGGGTGATCCAGGGCATGACGGAATCCACGCTGGATCCCCAGGGCAGCGCTACCCGTGCACAAGTGGCCGCAATGCTGCAAAGATTCTGCGAAAACATAGCGCAATAAGATAAAGATACCGACGGAAACCCGGTTTGACTTCAGTCTGAGAGGGAGGCGGCAGCCTTCCTCTCTTTCTTTTGCAGCCCGCAGGTTCATTTTTTCGTTTTTGCCTTTTCCCGCAAAATTCCCGCAAAAAAAGAAGCGTAAAACTTTTTTGGTTTTGCGCTTCTTTCATACACTCATACGCTATTTTCGGGTATGATCTATATCCAATGCTTGGAAACATTTTATTATCCCGCATCAGTACTTGGCATTTTTCTTTTTCTTGCTTCTGAGAATCAGGGAAGCTCCGATCACCACGATGGCCAGGATCACAAACACGGGCATCACCCAGTTCAAATAGGAAGCATCATCTGAAAGGATATCCGTCCAAAGCTCATCCAGCAAAAGGTTGGTCTCCTCGGAAAGATGGATGAAAACCTCCGTATTGGCCAGCACCTCCGGCGGCGCGTACAGATCCGTATTGCCGCTGATTTCCTCATCCAGAAGGGCTACCGCGCCGGTATTGGGAGAAGAATACATGATGTATTCCATATTTTCCGCCGCCACGTTAGGCTCGTTGAGGAAGTTCAGATACATTTCCGCCGCTTCCTTGTTCTGGGCGTCGGAAGGAATGCAGGCGGCGTCCATGAACAGCTCTGTAGGCTGGGGAATGAACATTTCCAGACTGTCATTGACTTCCTTCATAATATAGTAGTCGCCCACATAATAGGCTGCTACCGCCGCTTCGTTGCCCTGCATCTTGTCAAAGACCTGATCCATTACATAGGCCTGTACCAAAGGCTTCTGCTCCTTCAAAAGATCCGCCGCTTCCTGGATCTGCTGGGGATCCTCGGTATTGATGCTGTAGCCCAGCTTCATCAGAGCCACTCCAAAGGCGTCTCTGGAATTTTTGAACATCAGTATCTGGCCGGCCAGATCTTCATCCCAGAGCACATCCCAGCTGTCCACCTCATAATCCACCATATCCCGGTTATAGATGATACATACCCGGTTATAGGCGTAGGGAATAGAATATAGCTGTTCCGGATCGTAGGTAGGATTCAAAAGGGTAGGATCGATGTATTTCATATTCGGAACATTGTCAAAGTCAATCGGCTGCACCATGCCCTCTTCGATCAGCCTTGAGATCATATAGTCGGAAGGAAAGATCACATCGTAGGAATTTGCCCCGCTTTTCAGCTTGGCATACATAGCCTCGTTGGTCTCATACTGGGTATAGTTCACATGAATGCCGGTCAGCTTCTCAAATTCCGCATTGATGTCCATCAGGCCGTCTTCGCCGTCGGAAAGGTATTCCCCCCAGTTATACACGTTGATTTCAATGCCCTGGTCGCGGAATTTGCTGTAATAGCTTTCATCATAATTGGCTTCATAGCCCTGGGCAAAAACGGAAAGGCCAAAGCCAGGCGCCAAAACACCTGCGATCAAAAGGCCCAAAGCCAGCTTCCTCAGGCCTCCCGCAAGGCCCCTACATACGGTCAATTTCTTCAAACGATCCGCCTCCTTTTCTTCTCATTTTCAGTTGCTTTTCTTTTTTCCAGCCCATCAGGTTATATATCAGAAGCACTGTCAGAACCACCACGAAAATCAGGGTGGACAATGCATTGATTTCCGGACTGACCCTGCGCTTTGTCATGGAATAGATCAGCACCGACAGGGTCTGGTGCTTGGCGCCGGTGGTAAAATAGGAGATGATAAAATCATCCATGGAAAAGGTCAGCGCCATCAGAAACCCGGCGATGATCCCGGGCTTTATCTCATGGATGGCCACCTTGGAAAAGGCCTGCCACCGGTTGCAGCCAAGATCCATGGCCGCATCCACCAAAGACTTGTCCATCTGCCTAAGCTTGGGCAGCACGTTCAGTATCACAAAGGGCACGTTAAAGGTGATGTGGGACAGGATCAGGGTGATCCACCCAAACTGGAAATCGATGCTCACCGCCGACAGGACGCCCCTTGCGGAAACAAACAGCAGCATAAAGGACACACCCAGAATGATTTCCGGACAGATAATGGGAAGATAGGTAAAATTCATCATCACCGATTTCAGCCTGCCGTTCATTTTATTCAGGCCGATGGCCGCCGCCGTTCCCATGGCCGTGGCCACCGCCGCGGAAACAAAGGCCACGATCAGGGTGGTCATCAAAGCGTCAAATACCGCCGCATCATGAAACAGCTCTACATACCATTTTGTGGTAAAGCCCGTAAAGGTCCTTCCTTTCGCTTCATTAAAGGAGTAAAAGATGAGGATGGCGATGGGCGCATACAGGAAGGCCAGAAAGACCCCCAGATAGGTTTTGGAAATCCATCTCATAGCAGCTTTTCCTCCATATTCTCATCGTTTAAAAACCCGGTTACGGTCATGCACAAAAGCACCAGAAGCATCAGCACCATGGATATGGCCGAGCCCAGATTGGGATTGTAGGTATTGCCCAGAAACTGCAGCTCGATAATATCCCCGATCAGCTGGTTGTCTCCTCCTCCCAGCATCTGGGAAATAACAAAGGTGCTCACCGCCGGAATAAACACCATGATGATGCCCGTCTTGACGCCGGGCATGCTCAGAGGCAGCACCACCTTGGAAAAAACCTCTCTGGGGCCCGCTCCCAGATCCTGGGCCGCTTCGATCACATCGTCCCCGATTTTTACCATAATGGAATGAAGGGGCAGGATCATGAAGGGAATGTAGTTATAGATCATGCCCAGCACCACCGCTGCCTGAGTATTGATAAGCGGCAACGGCCCGATGTCGATCATGCCCAGAAGCTGATTGATGATCCCGTTATTTTCCAGAATCGTCATCCAGGCATAGGTCCTCAGCAAAAAATTCATCCACATAGGCAGCATGATCAAAAGCAAAAGCGTTCTGCTTTTCATGCCCCTCCACCGGGACATCAGGTAAGCGATGGGATAGCCCAGCAAAAGGCACAGGGCAGTGGAAACCGCCGCCAGCCAGATGGACTTCACAAACACAGAAGAATAACTGCCCGCCTGGATCATATTATCAAAGGTAAAGCCTCCATGAATATCGGTAAAGGCAAAATACAAAATCAAGCCAAGAGGGATGGCGATAAACACCAGCGTCCAGGCCATATAGGGATAAGCGGCCGCTTTTGCTCTCATGATCTTGCCTCCATTTTTTTCATCACGTGAATATCATCCGGATCAAGGGTCATGCCGATCATTTCTCCCACCGTCTGGCTGTCGGTGGAATGGATCATCCAGTTATAGCCGTGCCCCTCCACGATGATTTCAAAGTGTACGCCTTTGAAGGTGATGCTTTTGACCCTTCCTTTGATTTTCCCGTCCTCCACGGGAACCACCTTTACATCCTCAGGGCGGATGACCACATCCACAGCCTCCAGAGGATCAAAGCCCTTGTCCTCGCAGGTGAATTTCACACCGGCAAATTCCACAAGATAATCTTTATGCATCACGCCGCTGACGATGTTGCTTTCCCCGATAAAATCCGCCACGAAGGCGTTGACCGGTTCATTATAAATATCCTCCGGTGTGCCGTTTTGCAGGATTTTCCCATCCTTCATCACAAGCACCCGGTCCGACATGGTAAGCGCTTCTTCTTGATCGTGGGTAACATAGATAAAAGTGATTTTCAGCGCCTGCTGGATACGCTTGAGCTCCATCTGCATTTCCTTTCGAAGCTTCAGATCCAGCGCGCCCAGCGGCTCGTCCAAAAGCAATACCCTGGGCTCGTTTACAAGGGCTCTGGCGATGGCTACCCTCTGCTGCTGTCCCCCGGAAAGCTGATTGATATTTCTGCTTTCATAGCCGGACAGGTTCACAAGGCGCAGCATAGACTCCACCTTTGTTTTTACCTGCTCCTTGGGCAGCTTTTTCAGTCTGAGGCCAAAAGCCACATTTTCAAAAACGTCAAGATGAGGAAACAGAGCGTAGCGCTGAAATACGGTGTTGACGTTTCTCTGATAGGGGGGAACGCCGTTGATGCGTTTCCCGTCAAAAAAAACATCACCTTCTGTAGGCTCGACGAAACCGCCGATGATTCTCAATGTTGTAGTCTTCCCACAACCTGAGGGGCCTAAGAACGTGACAAACTCCTGGTCGCGGATGTCCAGGTCAAGATTTTCTATAACCCGTTCTCCGTCGTATTCCGCAGCGATATTCTGCAGACTGATGATGATGTCGTTCATCGATGCATCCCCCTGTGCGGATTTTAGTTAAAGCAAGTAAATTTTGAAATAAACCTTGCCAACCCACAGACCTTCGTAACGCTTCCCGCAAAAGGCTTTTTCTAATCGTTGCTCCCCGCGCTTGCCGGTATGGTTTTCCGGTTTTTCCTGCAGTCCCTTCCGAATCCTCGCGGCGCTGCCGCCGGTCCCGGCTGTGGAGCCCGTTTTTAGGCGTTACCCATGAATCTGTGATTTCATAATACTTTTTCAGATGCCCGCGCCGCCTTTTAAAACCTTGACGGCGCTGTAGAATTATTCAGTTTTCGCTTCCCGCGGCGCAAGCGCGCGCGCCGCCGGCATGCCGTTCTGCCGCCGCCGAATATCACCTCTCTCGCAGATTTTTCCTCTTTGGACAACAGTAAGTCACATTATATCACATCTTCCCTAAAAAGCAAGAGATTTCCCGAAATTTCCAAAAATGGCCCGTCAAACGGAAAACCGGCCTCTGCCGGGGCCGGCTTTTCCGTTTCTTTTTATTTCATCTTCTGTTTATTTCATCACCGCTCCCTCAGCCGCAGAGGCGGCCTTCTCGGCATATCGGGCAAGATAGCCTGCGGGCGCCGGCCTTTGGGGCATTTCCCAACGGGCCAGCCTGTCTCTGATTTCCTCATCGGTCAGTTCAAGCCGGATCAGCCCTTTTCTCACATCGATCTCTATGCTGTCGCCGTCCTCTACGATGGCGATGGGCCCTCCCTCCGCCGCTTCCGGAGAAATATGCCCCACAAAGCAGCCGTTATTGGTTCCTGAAAACCGGCCGTCCGTAATCAGGGCGGTAGATGGGCCAAGTCCCAGTCCATAAAGGTATTTCATGGCATGATACATCTCTCTCATACCCGGCCCGCCCTTGGGGCCTTCATAGCGGATGACCACCACATCCCCCGGCCTGATGCTTCCCTTCAGGATCGCCTCGTTAGCCGCTTCCTCTCCGTCAAAGACCCGGGCCTTTCCCACAAAATGATACAGGCTGGGATCGTAGGCCCCGGGCTTTGTAATGGCCGTCTGAGGCGCCAGGTTTCCCTCCAGCACCGCAATACCGCCGAATTCGCTGAAGGGCGCTTCCCAGCTTCGGATGATTTCAGGGTTTTCCGGATATAAAAACCGGTACTGCCTGAGATTTTCTCCAAGGGTCCTTCCCGTGCAGGTCATAACCTCCTCATCCAGGTGTCCATGCATTTTCCCCATCACCCGGGGAATGCCTCCCGCTTTATAAAAGTCCTCCATGGTCCATTTTGCCGCCGGATTGACCTTCGCCAGATGAGGGGTGTTTTTTCCCGCTCCTGCGAATTCTCTGACCACATCCATGGAAAGGCCCGCCTCCTTCGCAATGGCCGTCAGATGCAGAACCGAATTGGTGGAGGCGGAAATGGCGTTTACCACCCGGATGGCGTTTTTCACAGAGGCCTCTGTAATGATCTGTCTTGAAGTGATGCCTTCCCTTGTCAGATGACATATGGCCTGGCCCGTATGAAAAGCCGTCCGCAGGCGCTGGGCATATACGGCGGGGATCAGGGCCGCTCCCGGCAGAGACATCCCCAGCGCCTCGGCAATGCAGCACATGGAATTGGCCGTGCCCAGATAAGCGCAGGAGCCGCAGCCGGGTACGGCGGTCTCTTCCAGATCCATCAGGCTCTCTTGGGATATCAGCCCCGCCGCCAGCATCCCCATGGCTTCGTCCGGGCTGGTCTGATCGGACTGCCTGCCGTCAAACTCCACCCCTCCCAGCATGGGGCCGCCGCCCAGCAAAATAGCGGGAATATCCAGCCTTGCCGCCGCCATCAGCATCCCCGGCACGATCTTGTCGCAGGAGCCAAGAAGCACAACCCCATCCAGATGGCTCATTTTCACCTGCAATTCGATGCTGTCGCAGATCACTTCTCTGGAGGGCAGGGAATATTTCATTCCCTCGCCCCAGTCGGCAACTCCGTCGCAGCCGGCGATCACCCCAAATTCCACGGCGGTTCCCCCCGCCGCGTAAATGCCTTTTTTTACATGCTCGCTTACATCCCGCAGGTTGTAATGCCCAGGCACGATGGTATTCCAGGAATTGGCGATGCCGATCAAAGGCCTCTTGTCCAGCTCGTAATCCGTATATCCCATAGCCTTAAAGCAGCATCTCACCGCCGCGTTTTCCGGCCGCTTTTCCAGCGTCCCCTGGCTGAAGTAGGTCATAGCGTTCCCTCCCCTGTCTTTTAAAAGCTTTCAAAAGCGGAAAGACTTTCTTTCGTCACTTTTCTTCCAGCTTACCCTCCCCCAGGCGGCCCGTCAATCCCCTTCCTTCTTCCAGTCATGGATCCCTTCCCGGAAGGCCTCCAGGGTCTTTTCATTTTCATTCAGCCAGTATGGTCTTGCCACGTTCCCCTGGCTGTCCAGATCTCTTCCGTTCCACCATACAGCCGCTTTGATCCGGTCATATTTTCGGATCTGATAAAACATATCCTGGATCCAGGCAGGCTTGTTGCCTCCCACGCTGCTTGAGGCAAATTCCGTGATCATCAAAGGCTTTTGATAATTAGCCGCCGCCTTCTCATATACGCCGGCGTAAATCTCATCAAAGCTGCGCCAGTCTTCCCCTTCATAATAGGTCCCCGTATTATAGCCGGTCAGCCCTACCACATCCACATACCCATCCCCCGGATAATAATGCCACTGATGATTCCATTTATAGCCGGGAAAGGATGTCTCGTTGGGATTCCAGATGAAGATCATATAGGGAAGGGCTCCCTGCTCCTCAAAGAAATGAAACACATACCGGTACATTTCACAAAACAGCTCCGGATCCCGGGAGGTATGAAAGGCGCTGTACTGGCACCAGTCTCCGTTCATCTCATTGCAAAGCCGGAACAAAACCGGACTTTCGGCCTGCCGGATGGCCCGGGCAAAGGCTTTCAGATACTCGTCCATTTCTCCGTTTAAAATGTCATATACCATATTGCCTTCCTTTTGCCCGGTGGTCTGAAGGGTCAGCTCCAGGATCCGCCCCTTTGCGGCGGCGTTTTTTACGCCCTGAAAAAATTCCTCCGGCGGCCCTTCCTTTTCAAAATGCTGATAATACAGCAAAATATCAAAGGTGTAGTCCACCTGTTCTTCTATATGAGATAAAGCGGTAAAATCCTCGGGAGCGGAAAACTCGAATATCCCCCAGGTGATGTCTTTTGTATCTCCGAAAATCCGCTGGTAGGCCTGCTTTGTTTCAAGGCTCCAGTAGTCTCTGACCTGCCCGGTTTCCGCCCCTGCCGCCTCTTTTCCTTCCGGCTTTTCTCTCCGGTCCTGATGATCGCTTCCCTGGCTCTCCCGGCTTTGCTCCGCTCCATCCTTTTCCCTGGGCGTTTCCAGTATCTCCAGGCTTTCCGCCACCGCAAGCGCCTCCTGCCTTTCAATGGGATTTTCCCCCTGAAGCTGAAGGGTACAGACGAAAAATCCATCCCTTTGAAAATCCTTTCCCCCACTGGGTATCACGTCTATACACAAATAATATGGCTTATCCTCCTCTACCCTGGAAAGGGAGGGCCTTGTCCACCAGGTAAGATAAAGCTCGGCTTCCTTTGTTTGTATCCGTTCCTCCTTTTGCTCCGTATGATCCGCCCGATCCTCCAAAAACTGATCGGAATACTGAAGATAACTGCTTAGCTCCCCTTGGGAGGAAAAGGTTTCACAAAAAATTTCCACCGCCTCCTGCCGGCCTTCCAGTCTGGTTCCCACGCAGGTGCACTGGATCCGGCCGGTCCATTCCCGGGGCACCGTGATTCGATAACCGTCCGTCTGGTTTTCTACAATCACCCTGTCCCCCTCTGCCTGGGTAAGGATATACTTCCCTTCTTTATATATTTCGGTATCTGAAGGAAGTTCCATGGCGCCGGTGAGGAGCTCTTCATTTTGCGTCCTTTCCGGCTCCTCTTCCTTTTCCTCCTCAAGCCGCCCTTCCGTCAGACCATAGCAAAAGGTAACGGCCGCTGCTGTTATCAAAAACGTCACGATGACCGCAAGCCATCTGCTCTTCCTTTCTTCTCTGCTCATCCTGCTCCTCCCTTCCTTTCGCTCTAATTGGCCCATCTAAAAAAGGTTTTTGAAAAATTGTTCTATAAAAATAGAATCATTTTTTATTATTCTATTTTTATAGAATAAAATTGTCAATAACAAAACCATGACAAAACCAATACAAATCATTTCAGAAAGGAACTGCGCAAAACGGCAAAAACAAGAAGAAGGCCGCAAGGCCCAAAAAGACTGACGGGCCCTCCTTTTTTCAGGCGCAGGGCAGCAAAACGGCGCAGACATAAGCCGCGCCGTTTCAAAATGCCCTATTTCTTTTAAAGCCCCTGTTTCTTCAGCCCCGGCCCCTGTATGCCAAAGGCTTTCAGGATGCCGCGTTTTCCTGGGGATCCCGATGCCCCACAAAGAGCGTTCCCACCTGTTCGCCGCTGATGATGTCATACAGGGCTTCGGGATTTTTCCCGTGGGTAATAATCATGTTGATGCCGCTTTCCATGGCGATTTCCGCCGCCTGCAGCTTGGTGATCATGCCGCCGGTCCCTCTGTTTGAGCCGGCCCCCCTCGCCAGATCCTTAATGTCCTGATCGATGGTTTCCACCCGCCGGATCAGTCTGGCCTGAGGATTATCCCTGGGATCGCTTTCGTAAAGGCCTTCCACATCGGACATGAGCACCAGCCGCCCTGCCTGGCATAAAACCGCCACCACGGCGGAAAGGGTATCGTTGTCCCCGAAAAGCTTTTCCGCTGTTTCGATTTCCGTATGGCCTACGGAGTCGTTTTCGTTGACAATGGGGATGACCCCGCTTTCCAGAAGGGAATTAAAGGTGTTGATCAGATTATTCTTTTTTTCAGGCTCTCCGATGTCGTCGCTGTTGAGCAGGATCTGCCCTACCACCTTGCCGTATTCGCTGAAAAATTTATCGTAAAGATGCATCAGCTCGCACTGGCCCACAGCCGCCGCCGCCTGCTGAAAACGCAGCTCGGTGGGACGTTCCTTCAGTCCCATTTTCCCGTAGCCTACCGCAATGGCGCCCGATGAGACCAGGATCACTTCAAAGCCCAGATTCTGCATATCGGACAGGGCTCTTGCCAGCTTTTCGATTCTTAAAAAATTTACCTTCCCCTGTTCGTTGGTAAGGGTGGATGTGCCAACTTTCACAACAATACGATTTTTGATCAGTTCCATGGTTTTTGCGCTCCTTTTAATTCCGTTAGATTATTCTTTTCATATGGTTTTTCTTTTCATCCGTCGTATATGCCCCACCCCAAAGGGGACGATAATAGGGGTATTGGTTCCAGGCTCTCATGTGTTATTAACCTCCCGCTTTTTCTTGTCTTACATAAAAAAACCCGAGCCGACGTTTTGTGTCTGCTCAGGGCGAAAATCCATTCCGTGTTACCACCTGAATTCGGTCGTTGACCGCTCTCTGCCGGTACGAAGCTCTATCTTGATACCGCTTTCCTTTTAACGGCGGAAACTCCGGTGAAGTCTACTTGGGATGTCCCGTTGGGTTCACAGCTCAAAGACCGGTTCACGATTCCTTCATGAAGGGCTTGCACCAACCGCCTTCTCTCTGTAAATCCAAAATCGCTACTATCTCTTCTCATAGCCTTTTTCTTTATTTATATGACATTGCCAGCATACCATGTTCCCCTTCAAAATGCAAGTAAAAGTTTCATAAAATCCCTTTCTTTCCGGCGCAAAAAATTTCAAAAAAAATCATTTTGGGGCTTTACATTTTTAAAAGAACTAGATATAATAATCGAGTCAGAATTCTTGCAGGCATGGCGGAATTGGCAGACGCGCACGGTTCAGGTCCGTGTGAAAGCAATTTCATGGAGGTTCGAATCCTCTTGCCTGCACCATACCGAGTGCTCTTACAGGACCCGAAAGGTTTTTAAAGGCACTCGGTCTTTTATTGCCTTTTTAACTTGCCTGAAAAGCGCCGTAAACAGCTGCGCCCTGCCTTGTATGTACGATCCCTTCATTATACAGATCCTTCTCTGCATTCGCGTCTCATTGTGCCGGTTTAAAGCTTAAAATCCTATTTCATTCAAGTGTATCAAATATTTCTGATATAAAATGTGGAACGTCCACCGCCGTTTTTTGAAATTTTGCCTTCATTACAAAGTGTTTTCAAATGTCTTTCCACCGTTGAAGCGCTTATAGACGGGCAAAGCTCTGCAATATCCCGTTTGGTAAATTTCCCGATTCGGCTCATAACAGCATTGGTTACCGTATCAATGGATGCGTGACCTGCGAGCTCCATTCTATCCTCAAAATCACGGTAAGCTGCCATCACCGTTCCGAGAAAATATTTAATAAACGGATCAGGATCATCTTTTTCCTCATACCATCCCTTTTGCGACAATTCAAGAGCATCATAATATGCGTCTTTATCCTTTGCTATTTTTGCTTCAAGTGAAATGTATTTTCCGATTTCATAACCACAGCGATACAAAAGCAATGTGGAAAGGAGCCTTGATATTCTTCCGTTTCCGTCAATAAATGGATGCATACAAAGGAAATCATGGATAAAGATGGGAATGGCGATCAAAGGGTCAACTTTCCCTTCTCCAAGAGTTCGGTTCAGCTCATCACAGATTTCCTGCACCGCAGATGGTGTTTCATATGGCGCAGGAGGCGTAAACAAAGTATAGGATTTCCCATTTATGTCAGTTGCACTGATATAATTTTGTACATTTTTAAAGCTGCCGCCAAAGCTCGAATCGGTATACGCAAACATGATTTTGTGCAGCTGTAAAATATAATTGGGGGTTAGAGGAATATACTCGAAATTTTCACAAATAACATTTAAAGCGTCCCGATACCCGGCGATTTCTTTCTCGTCACGGTTTCGCGGCGGTGTTTTCTGACTCATAAGCTGTTTAAGACGTGTTTCGGTGGTACGAATGCCTTCAATAGAATTTGAGCTTTCCGTACTTTGAATTTTTGCAATTTCAACAAGATGTTTTATTCCCTCCGGTTTCTGTTTCAAGTATATGATTTGTTTTCCCTTTGCCTCGTGAATCAAAGACAGGTAATTCACAATTTCGTTATCCCATTTTTTGTCTTTAAGCGTACTGTAATGAAACCCCCGCATTCACTTCACCTCATTTCTATTCTCGTTAATAGTATCATAAATAACGAGAATAGCCAGCCTGTGATGAGAAAATTATATACAAAATTGCATCTGCAAAGCATTTTGTAAATCTCCCTTTCCTTCGAAAAAGGGTAAAATCCCAGGATAAAATCACCGGACACAAACAGAGAGGGCCTCCCAAAGGTCATGAAACGACCCGAAGGGATACCCTCTCTGTTTTCTTCACAAACTGCCCTTATCTTTCGATATCTCTGCCTGGAAAGGATGGCCTGAAAGGAGTCATCCCCTCCGGTTATTCCACCGTAACGCTCTTTGCCAGATTCTTCGGCTTATCGATGTCGCAGCCCCGCAGCTTGGCGATATAATAAGCAAGCAGCTGCAAGGGCACCACCGCCAGAAGAGGCGCCACCTCATCGGCGCAGTCGGGAATATAAATCACATCATTTGCCTGCTTTTCGATCTCCCGGTTGGAAGCCTTGGCGATGCCGATCACATAAGCCCCTCTTGCCTTGACCTCCTGAATATTGGAAAGCATCTTGTCATACAGCTGATCCTGCGTTGCGAGGGCAACCACCAGGGTATCCTGCTCGATCAGGGCAATGGTGCCGTGCTTCAGCTCCCCGGCGGCAATGGCGAAGGAATTGATATAGGAAACTTCCTTCAGCTTCAGAGAGCCCTCATAGGAAATCCCCACATCCGCGCCTCTCCCGATAAAGAAAGCGCTTTCCCTTTTATACTGCTTTTTGGCAAGCTCCTCTATGCTTTTTTCCTTTTTCAGAAATTCCCTGAGCTTGTCTGGAACAGCCTTCAGCTCTTCCAGGATCCTGCGGTATTCCTCCTGAGCGATCACGCCCTTAAGCTGCGCCATATAAAGGGCGATCAGATACATGCACACCAGCTGGGTGGTATAGGCCTTGGTGGAGGCCACGGCGATCTCCGGCCCCGCCCAGGTATAAAAAACATCGTCAGACTCTCTTGCTACGGAGCTTCCCACCACATTGACCACGGAAAGGATCCTGGCCCCCTTCTTTTTCGCCTCCCGCAGAGCCGCCAGGGTATCAAGGGTCTCCCCGGACTGACTGACGGCGATAAACAGGGTGCGGTCGTTGACGAAGGGATCCCGGTAGCGGAATTCCGAAGCGATGTCTACCTCCACAGGGATATGGGCGAATTTCTCAATGGCGTATTTCCCCACAAGGCCCGCATGATAGGCCGTTCCGCAGGCCACGATATAGACCTTGTCGATCCTGTCCAGATCCTCCTTGGAAAGGCTGATGCCATCCAGAGCGATTTTCCCGCTTTCATCCAGCCGCCTGGTGAGGGTTTCGTAAATGCCCTTTGGCTGCTCGTGGATCTCCTTGAGCATGAAATGGTCATAGCCCTCCTTTTCCGCCGCGTCTGCATCCCAGGTCACATGGAAAACCTCCCGCTTGACCTCCTTGCGGTTCTGGTCGAAAATCTTCACCTGATCCTTGGTCAAAAGCACCGTTTCATTGTTTTCGATCAGGTAAATCTTTCTTACATGCTTCAAAAGAGCCGGAATATCCGATGCGATAAAGTTGCAGTCCTCACCCAGGCCTACAACCAGAGGGCTGTCCTTACGGACCGCCACGATCCGGTCAGGCTCCGCTGCGGCGATGGCGCCTATGGCATACGCCCCCTCCATCTTTTCAGTGGCTTTATATACCGCCTCCAAAAGATCTCCTTCATAATAAAGGCCGATCAGATGGGCGATCACCTCCGAATCCGTTTCCGAACGGAACGTAACCTGGTGCTCCGTCTCCAGCCACTCCCGAAGCTTTACAAAATTTTCGATGATCCCGTTATGGACGATAGCGATGGTGCTGTCCCCATTGGTATGAGGATGGGCGTTCTCATCAGAGGGTGCGCCGTGGGTGGCCCACCTGGTATGGCCGATGCCCACATGACTGTCAAAGACCTCGTTTTTCAGATGCTCCTCCAGATTGGCAATTCTGCCCTTGTATTTTCTGACCTGGATCTTGCCTTCCTTGTAAAGGGCGATGCCCGCCGAGTCATAGCCTCTGTATTCCAGCTTTTTCAGGCCGTCGATGATGATGTCACAGGCATTCTCATTGCCGATATAACCTACGATTCCACACATAGCGTTTTTCCTTTCCTCTATTTTTCCCCGCCCTTTAGACGGAGGAATCAAACGGCTCTTTTCCGCCGTTATCTGTCATATATACGGTTCAGCTCCCCCAGCCAGGAAATCCATTCCTGATTGATCTGCTCCTTTTTGAAACGCCACTGCCAGTTTCCTTCAGGCCGGGAAGGAAAATTCATTCTGCCCTCTCTTCCCACCCCTAAAACATCCTGCAAAGGCGCGATGGCAAGCCCTGCGCAGCTGCTCCACACTCCCCGGATCATCCCCCGGTTGATGCCCTCTTGTCTTGTCAGCCCAAGATAGCGCCGGGCCATCTGCCTCTGATGGGGGGAAGCGCCTTCCCACCACCCTATAATTGTATCATTATCATGGGTCGCTGTATAGGCAACGGTCTGTTTTTCGTAATGATGGGGCAGATGCTCGTTTTTTGCGTCCGAATCAAAGGCAAAGGACAAAACCCTCATGCCGGGGCAGCCGCTTTTTTTGATAAATTCCCGGCAGGATGGGGTCAAAAGGCCCAGATCCTCGGCGATCAGCCTCTCGCCGCCAAACCTTTGGCGGATTTTTTCCATCAGCTCCATGCCCGGTCCCGGGCTCCAATGCCCCCAGGCCGCTCCGGGCGCCTGCCGGGGAATTTCCCAGTAGCTTTCCAGCCCGCGAAAATGATCGATACGCACCATATCATACAGCTCCAGGGCCTTTCCCATACGCTCCAGCCACCAGTCGTAGTCCCTTTCTCTGAGAGACTCCCAGTCGTAAACCGGATTGCCCCAGTACTGGCCCTCTGCGGAAAAATAGTCCGGCGGGCAGCCCGCCACAAAGGCCGGTTCCAAATCCCCGGTAAAACGAAACAGCCCCGCCGCTGCGTTGGCCCATACATCGGCGCTGTCATGAGCGGCATAAAAGGGCAGGTCTCCGATAAAGCAAATACCCAGACCATTTATATACGCCTTAAGCCTTTCCCACTGAGAAAAGGCCTGGTACTGTAAAAAACGCCAGAAACCGATCTGGCGGGAAAGGCTCCTTCGGGCATCCTCCAAAGCCTCCGGCTCCCTTCGCCGCAAAGGCTCCTCCCACTGATACCAGGGCTTCCCCTCCCGGGCTTCCTTAATCGCCATAAACAGGGCGTAATCCTCCAGCCAATGCTTTTCCTTCCGGTAAAAGGCCTCCGCCTTTTCCCTTTCTTCTCCGCCTCTTTGGGAAAACCGGCAGAAGGCCTTTTCCAGGATAGCAAAACGCCCTTCATACAAGGCCCCGTAATCCACCCGGAAGGGATCCCTTCCAAAATCCGTCCCGGCCAGCTCTTCCCCGGTCAAAAGCCCCTGATCACAAAGGGTCTGCAAATCGATAAAGTAGGGATTGATAGCAAAGGCGGAAAAGGACTGATAAGGCGAGTCTCCATAGCCGGTAGGCCCTAGGGGCAAAAGCTGCCAGTAACCCATGCCCGCCTGCCTCAATACCTCTCCGAAGGCATAAGCCTCTGAGCCGAAGGTGCCGATCCCGTAGGCCTGGGGAAGAGATGAAATATGCAGTAACATTCCCGCTGCCCGCCGCATGGTCCCGCCTCCTTTTTATCAGCCCAGCCTCTGCTGGATCAGCTCAGCCAGCTGTTCCGCCTGATGAGTGATTTTTTCCAGATCCTGCCCTTCGATCATCACCCTTACAAGAGGCTCTGTGCCGGAGGGCCTGATCAGCACCCGGCCTTCTCCTGCCATTTTTCTTTCCAGCCTTTCGATCTCTTTTTTGATAACCGGATCCTCCATGTAGGTTTTCTTGCATTCGGTTTTGACCCTGGCGTTTTTCAGCACCTGAGGATAAATCGTCACCTCATCGGCAAGGTCCTCCAGGCTTTTCCCCAGATCTCTTACCGCCTGCAAAAGCTGCAGGGCGGAAAGGATCCCATCGCCGGTGGTGGTATGATTGAGAAAAATAATATGGCCTGACTGTTCTCCTCCGATGACGCAGCCGGTTTTCAGCATCTGCTCCAGAACATACCTGTCTCCCACCTGGGTGCTGTCCACCCGGCAGCCGATTTTTTTCAGCGCCCGGTGAAAGCCGATATTGCTCATCACCGTGGCGGTGACCGTTTTATCCTTCAGCTCTTTTCTCTCCTTCAAAGCCTTGGCGCAAATATAAATCAGCCGGTCTCCGTCCACAAGCCGGCCCCTGGCATCTACGGCAATAAGCCGGTCCGCGTCCCCGTCAAAGGCAAGGCCGCAGTCCGCCCCCATTTCCAGCACCGCATCCTGCAGGGACTGAGGATGGGTAGAGCCGCAGCGCTGATTGATATTCACTCCGTTGGGATGATTATGGATCACCTTGATCTGCGCGCCCAGACGGCGAAATACCATTTCCGCCACCTGATATGCCGCGCCGTTGGCGCAGTCCAGCACGATCTTCATATGGGAAAAATCCCCTCTTACCGTCTTTGCCAGGAAATCCACATAGGCGTTGGTCGCGTCTTCGGCGCCCTCCAGGCATTTTCCCAGCCGGTCGCCTTCCACCCTGGCCTTCAGGTCGATGTCCCGCAGCATCAGATTTTCGATTTCATCTTCGATTTCATCGGCCAGCTTAAAGCCCTCTCCGTTGAAAAACTTGATGCCGTTGTATTCAAAGGGATTGTGGGAGGCGGAGATCACCGCTCCCGCATCCGCCTGATAATACCGCACCAGATAGGCGATAGCCGGCGTAGGCAAGACCCCTGCCTTGATCACGTTTCCGCCCATGGCCATGATCCCTGCCGCCAGGGCGTTTTCCAGCATGTCTCCGGAAATCCGGGTATCCTTTCCGATCAGAACAATCGGCTTTTCATTATTTTTTCCCAGCACACTGGCCCCTGCCTTTCCCAGATTAAAGGCCAGCTCCGGCGTCAATTCGGTATTGGCGACGCCTCTGACGCCGTCTGTTCCAAAAAGTCTTCCCATTTTTTATTCTCCCTCTTCTTGTATCGTTACCGTAATGGTCTGGGGCGAAACCGATGCGGATTTCATGGGGCTTGTATTTCTAACCCCCACGGTAAATTCGCCCTGCCCCTGCCGGGCATTACTTCCGTCTATGTAAAGCTCTGTATTTTCCGCTGTGATTTCCTGCAACTGCAAAGCGCTGCCCCGGCAGGTCACCGTCAGCTCCAGATCGGGAAGAAGGGCTTTAAGGCCCTCCCCAAGGCCCTCCACCTGAATCCGGGAAGCGTTTATGGTAAAGGTTTTTTCCGTCACCTGGTCCACCTGGAAGCTGATCTGAGGGGCCTTCTGGCGGCTGGAAAGCTCCGTCCCCCGGGGCAAAACCAGTTCCAGTTGCCGGGTGCCGTTTTCCGTAACCGCCGAAAGATCCACAGGCTGCGTCTGTATGGAATCGATCTCCTCCAAAACCGACGGCTCTCCTTTTATGATAATGGTCTCGGGCGCCTGGGCGCTGACCACAAGGTCTTCCCCTTCCTCACCCTCATAGCGCACCTCAAGCTCTACGGTTTTCGTGGCAAGGAGACTGGCCTGCACACTGACCCATTCCTGTTCCAGGGCGATACCCTCCACAGCATTGCCTTCCTCATCCACCGGGGTTATCGCCAGCATGGCCGAATACGAGGTTACGCCCTCTTCCACCGTCAGCTTGGCCTCAAGGTGATCCACAAGCGCCACCAGAGAAGAACCGCCGCTGATTTCCATCTCCGGCATATCCAGGGAAATCGCACCCAGCTCCCAGCCCTCAGGCACCTGGCCGTCAACGCTGACCTGCACCGAACGCTCCTCTGTAATAATCCGGTTGACCGTCACCGACACGTACTCCGGCTGCGCTTCCACATCCGTCATGCCTGAAAGAAGCGTTACCCGTACCGGCACCTGGTTTTCTCCCAGCTCGCATTCCGCCAGATCCAGGCTGGCGATGATCTGGTCGGCGCTGATGTCAAAAATATCGCTTCTTCTGCCGGTAACCTTGACGTTAACGTCCCTTTCACCCATGGCTACCACCGCCAGTCCTCTTTCCTCCAGCTCCATCATGCCTGTAGCGGAAAGGGGCACGTCATTGAAGGCCCGGTCTGTTTCCGGGTTGACAAGCCCGATCACATAGCCCCATAAAAAAATGGCGATAATAATGGACAAAATCAGATTCACCGTTTTGTTGCGTCTGTCGTTTGTCTGATTCTGACCCGACAGGAGGTCTTTGACATTATCCCTTGCCATGTCCAACCCCCCTCAGCTTTTCCAGAATCGGCCGAACCGGCCCGGCGGCCTTGCCCTCCGGCTGGTTGGTCAAATACACGCTTCTGATGACCGTTTCCATGGCGTTGGCGTCCATGAAACGGGAAAGCGTACCGTTCATCGCCACCGACATGGCGCCGGTTTCCTCTGAAACGATCAGCGCCACCGCATCGGAATTTTCCGTCACCCCGATGCCCGCTCTGTGCCGGGTCCCCAGATCCGAGCTCAGATTATTATTTCCCGTCAAAGGCAATACGCAGCCGGCGGCGATGATCTGTTCGCCCCGGATCACCGCTGCGCCGTCGTGAAGGGGCGCTCCCGTATTAAACAGATTGATCAGAAGCTCCTTTGATATTTCCGCGTTCAGCACCGTACCGGTTTCAATGATGTCCCCGATGGCCACATCCCTTTCCAGGATGATCAGCGCGCCGATCTTGTTGCGGGCAAAATAGCGGATCGCCTGCATCATGTTTTCCGTGATGCGGTCCACCTTTTCTTTATCCACCTCTCCAAAGGAACGGTTAAACAGCTTTCCTCTTCCAATATACTGCAGGGCTCTCCTCAGCTCCGGCTGAAATACGATGATCAGGGCGATGGCTCCCACCGTCAGCGTACCTTTGAGAATATAGTTGACCGTATACAGCTTTAAAAGACCGCTCAGCTCGGTTGCCACAAGAAGCACCACGATCCCCTTCAAAAGCTGTACCGCCCGGGTTTCCTGTATAAACATCAGAATTTTGTAGACAACAAAGGCCACTACCGCGATGTCTACAAAATCCAGCCATCTGATTTGTGAAAAAAGATTGTTGAAAATATCCGGCATTTTATTCCGATTCCTTTTCTCCTGACAGCAGTCTGCCCCGCCGGGAGCGGAGCAGCTGCCATAATATGTATCAAGAAAAGCGGCATATGGTCATATGCCGCTGTTTTCATCAATAAGTGGGCTCCAACAAACCGTATTTTCCGTCCTTTCTCTTGTAAACCACGTTGACGGTTTCGGTTTCTACATTGATAAACACGAAGAAGGAGTGACCCAAAAGCTCCATCTGCAAAATCGCTTCTTCGATATTCATGGGCTTGATATCGAAGCTTTTGCGCTTGACCTCTTTGAATTCGTCCTCCAGCGCCTCTTCAAAATCCTCTTCATCGGGAATTTCTTCAAATACCAGGTCATGGGGACGGCCCTTGTATTTTTTCTGCAGCTTCGTTTTATATTTGGAAAGCTGAGAAGACAGTTTGTCGGCCACCCGGTCTATGGAAACATTCAGATCCATGGAGACGTCCTCCGCCCGGAAAATCGTTCCCTTGGCAAAGATGGTAGCCTCCACACCCTGCCGCTCTTTTTCGGACCAGACGTTCACATTCATTTTGACATCCTGGGAGAAATATTTGTCCAGCTTTCCGAATTTGGTTTCCACCAGTTTTGTCAGCCGGTCTCCCACATTGATATTTTTGCCGATAATCAAGATCTTCATATAAGATGCACCTCCTCGCCTCTGCCCTTCATACGCTTTTCCCGGGGCGCCGGTTTTTTCCCGCCGGCCTTCGCCCCCTTTAAAGCTTATGAAAGCGCTGGCAGCCTGTACTGCTTGCCCCTTTTGGGAAGCTTTTCCCGAAAGGGCTTTTGCATGATCCGGATAAACGGATTTCTTACAAATATTATACCAATATTTTCACCCTGAGGGAAATAAAATGTGATGGCAAAAATGGAAAAATTTTTTCATCTTTCATTCACATTTTATTCATATGATTTTTTCTCATGAATCTGTTTTAAAGCCGTATTGTAGATAACCTTGTTGATAACTTAGGGCATATATGTGGAAAACCGATTAAAGCTGCTTTTTTTTAAATGAATAATAATTCAATGCAAAGCCCCTTTTTCCTCTTAATTTTTGCATTTTCAACGTTTTGTTTTTGTATAATTATTCATCAAAAATATCTTCCACAATTTTCCCTTAATTTTCTGACAAATTCGACAATTTCCCGGATTGTGGATAACTTTCCCGAAATTTTTTGTTTTTTCCCTGAAAAGATGGTTCGTGCGCCTGACCTGGTCTTTGCCCCCACACTCGCCTGCTGGAGGGTTCGCAAAAGGGTCGCTTTGACTACTGCCTCTCTCGGCACTGCCGGCAGGACTTACACCTAGACCGCGCCATGCTCACGGATCCCTTTTTCGAGATCCGCTTACGTGGGTCCCTTTGCCCGCGGCTGGCATGGACTTTCAACCACAGACGCGCACGAACCATCCCTTCAGGATCCTTTATTTTCAGAATATGCCTTTTTCCGGGGAAGCCATGGCAAAGGTCAGGGCAAAAACCTCCTTTGCCCCCGCCGAAAGGACCGCCTGGCTGCAAGCGCCCATCGTAGCTCCCGTGGTATAAATGTCGTCTACCAAAAGGACCCTTTTCCCCAAAAGAGCCCGGGGCTTTGTCACGCAGATCGCGCCCTTCAGATTTTCCCTTCTTTCCTCCCTGGAAAGCCCGCTCATAGGGACCGTCTCCCTGTTTCGGATCAGAATATCCTCTTCACAGGGCCTCCCCGTAAGCCTTCCCAGCTCCCGCCCCAAAAGAGCCGCCTGATTATAGCCCCTGCGGCGCATCTTGGCTTTCGCCATGGGAACCGGCAGGATCAGATCATACGCAGCCGGATCAAACCCCTCCTCTGCCATGAGAAAAGCAAGGGGCCTTGCCAGGAACGCCTTCCCGCCATACTTGAAATCATACAGAATTCCTTTGACCCGGCCTTTGTATACGCAGCAGGTTTTTCCCCGGCTGTAAAGAGGAAAACAATGGCGGCAGTCCGGACAAAGGCCATGGCTTTTCCAGCCCTCCATGGGCCTGCCACATCTGGGACAGCGGCCGCCCCTGTTTTCAAAAATAACCTTCCGGCAGTCGGGGCACAGGGAATCCTCCCAGGCCGGCAATATGGGCCTGCCGCAGGAAATGCAGTAAATCCCCTCCGGAAACAAAAGACGGAAACACGCCTTTCCCGCTTTAGCGGCTGTTTTCTCCGGCCATCCTTTTCTTTTTTCTTTCTCCTCTCTCATCCTTTTCTGGTTACAGCCCCTCTTCTTCTTCCCTGCCTTCCAACGTCAAAAACCCCCGCAGCCTGGCTTTCAGGCCGGAATACCTGCCGGTGATCCGGTTGTTGTCCACCATGGCGTTCATGACCTGCCTCTGTCCCACCAGCACCGCCCCTCTTTTCGCCCGGGTCACCGCCGTATAAAGCAGGTTCCTGGTGGCCAGCATAGGCGGAAACCAGACCATGGGCATGATCACCACCGGATATTCGCTGCCCTGGCTTTTATGGACGGTTACCGCATAGGCCAGCTCCAGCTCCTCCATCTGGGTCATGTCATAGCTGACAGCCTTCACATCCTCAAAGATCACCACTATACGGTTTTCCTCCTGATCGATCATATGGATATACCCGATATCTCCGTTAAAAATCCCTTCTCCCTCCGAAAAATCATCGGTTCTTTTCCATTTGATCTCATAATTATTGCGGGTCTGCATCACCTTGTCCCCTTCCCGGAACAGCCGTTTCTTCAAAGCCTTTTCTCCAAGGCCGGAAGCGGGAGGATTCAAAGCCGCCTGCAAATGCCGGTTCAGGCTTTCGGTTCCCAAAAGCCCTTTTTTCGTAGGCGTCAAAACCTGGAAGTCCCGCAAGGGATCAAGGCCCTGATAATACTCCGGCAGCCTGGCGGTGCAAAGCTCCAGCAGGGTATTCAGCACTTTTTTGTCTCCCTGCCTTTGCAGGAAGAAAAAATCCTTGTCCTTTTCGTTGACGCTGGGATATTCTCCGCGATTGATCCTGTGGGCGTTGACCACGATCAGGCTTTCCTGGGCCTGGCGGAAGATCTCATCCAGCCTGACCGTATGCACCAGTTCGCTTTCGATAATGTCCCTGAGGACATTTCCCGCTCCCACCGGGGGCAGCTGATCCGCATCTCCCACCAAAATCAGCCTGGCTCCGTCCCTTAGTCCGTTTAAAAGGCCGTTCATCAGCAAAATATCGATCATGGAAGCTTCATCGATGATCACCACCTCCGCTTCCAGCGGATTTTCCCGATTTCGGGCAAAGCGGGGCGACCCCTCCTCCTTTTCGCTGTAGGAATATTCCAGGAGCCGGTGGATGGTTTTCGCCTCATAGCCGGAGGCTTCTGTGATCCGTTTTGCCGCTCTGCCGGTAGGAGCGGCAATAGCCGTTTTCATGCCGCTTTCCTCAAAGATCTGTATAATGGTATGGATGGCGGTGGTTTTTCCGGTACCGGGTCCGCCGGTGATCACACATACGCCGTTTTCAGCGGCGCAGCGCACCGCTTCCTTTTGACGGTCCGCAAGCTGGATTCCCAAAGCCCCCTGGGCTCTTTCCATCAGTCCTTCCAAATCCCTTGTAACAGGCAGCCTTTCCTGATCCAAAAGCCTCATCAGATTCCGGCACACGCCGGTTTCCGCCATATAATAGGGCATCAGGAACACCACCCGGCGATTTTCCAGATTTTCCATCCGTATCTGCCCCTCCAGGGCCATATCTGGAAGCGCCTCTCCCACCTTTTCTCCCGAAACCTCAAGGAGAGCGGAGACCTGCTCCCGCAGCAGGGCCTCAGGCAAAAACGTATGGCCCTCCCCCGCAGCCCGGTTCAAAAGGAATTTTATCCCTCCTGCAATCCGAAACTCCGATTCTCTTTCAAGCCCCAGCTGCATGGCGATCTGATCCGCCGTCTTAAAGCCGATCCCCCCTACATCGTCCACTAGCTGATAGGGGTTTTCCCGGATCCGCTCCAGGGTATCCTTTCCATAAGCGTGATACAGCTTCACTGCATAGGAAGCGGAAATACCGTAATTTTGCAAAAACATGACCACCCGGCTGATTTCCCGATGCTCCCGGTACTGCCGGCCGATGCTTTCCGCCGTTTTATCTCCTATGCCCTCCACAAGCGCCAGACGCTCCGGATTTTTTTCCAGGATCTCCATAGTCTGCCGGCCAAAAAAATCCACGATCCGTCCGGCCATTTTCCGCCCCACTCCCTTCAGGATCCCCGAAGAAAGAAAGGCCTGGATGGCCTGGGGGGCTGTAGGCAGAATTTCCCGATATTCAAAAAAGGAAAACTGCTGGCCGTAGGCGGGATGCTCCCTGGTTTCCCCTGTAAGCTCGTAGCTGTGGCCTTCCCTTGCCAAAGGCAGATAGCCCACCGCTGTAATGAATTCGTCTTCCCGGGTTTCCACGGCAGCTACCAGATAGCCGTTGTCCTCATTATAATATATGATTTCTTCGATCTGCCCTCTAAGCGTTTCCATGGGCTTTATACCGTCCTTCTGACCGCTGTTTATTCTTCCTTCTCCTTGGCCTTGTAAAGCCTGCGGTTATCCATGGTGAAAACCTTTTCCGAAAAGCTTCCCGGTTCTGTATTTTTGAGCGCCAGCTCCATATCGTATACTCTGGCGTCGATCAGATCCAGATAATGCAGAATTTCCGCTTCCGGGAACAAAGGCTTTTTGGGGCTTCCGTATTCCGGCTCATAATGATGGGACAAAAGCATATGCTCCAGCATGATCCGTTTTTCTTCCGGCAGCTTCAGCTCCGCCGCGGCTCTGTCCACGATTTTGATACCCTGGATGATGTGCCCCAGCATCTGCCCCTCAAAGGTATAGGCCTGGGCCATGCCGAAGCGGTCTGCGTCGATTTCCTCAAGCTTGGCGATATCGTGAAGCATAACGCCGCATAAAAGCAGATCCCGGTTCAGAAATCCGTAAACGCCGCACATGGCCTGAGCGTTTTCCAGCATTCTGAGAATATGATATAAAAGCCCGCCCAGCTCCGCATGGTGATGACGCATGGCGGCAGGAAAATATAAAAGCTTTTCCTTGTATTCCGTCAAAAGGCTCATGGCGATCATCATATAATCGGTATCCTTTATGCTCTCCACAAAGCCCATGACCCTTTGGTACATTTCCTCCCCCGAAAAAGGCGCGGCCTTGATAAAATCGCTAAGCTCCAGACAGTCCTCCTCCCTGCGCAGGCGAATCCGCAGGATCTTCAGCTGCCTTGTTCCGTTCCATTCTGTCACCGTTCCTCTGACCTTTACGATTTCCCTTTCCGCCAGGGCGCTGATGACCGGAAGGACTTCCTGATTCAGATCCCAGATTTTTCCCGCCATTTCTCCGGTTTTATCCGCAAGCACCAGGTCTCCATAGCGGTTGCCGCTGTTGGCGGTGCGTATCACGGCGGATTTAACCAGAAAAAATTCTTCTACATTTTCACCGGGCTTATATTGTTCCAAGTAGGTTTTCATGCTGTTCCCCCGTTTCTGTGCCTTCACCCCGGCCAATGCCGGAGAAGCCCCTTTATCCTGTTTATTATATCAGAAAAGAGCCTCTCGCAAAACGGTTAATTGCCCGATGCAAAAGCGCTCCCTTCCTTTTGGCCCTTTTGGGATCCGCCTCCA
>CALWZU010000048.1 GCA_944386095.1 uncultured Clostridia bacterium
CTGCACCTTCACCGGCAGGTTTCTGGAAGCCTGAAAATACTGCCTGACCCGGTTTTTCAGAGAAGTGGCCTTTCCCACGTAAATGATTTCTCCAAACCGGTCCTTGTATAGATAAACCCCCGGTTTATCCGGAAGGATTTTCAGATTTTCCCTGATATCAAACATGCGTCTTATCCTTTCCTTGGCCGGGCTAAACCGGCCTGACGCCGGCTCCTCCGTCCGCCCTGCCCCCTGCTTTGGCAAGGCGCGCCAACAGAAACGCCGGCCCGTACAATAACCCGGACCGGCGCCCTTTCTCAAAGCCTATTTTTCATCCAGATAGGTGACCCATCCGAAGGGATCCGGCAGCTTTCCGGACTGAATGCCGGTAATGGTATCGTAAACCTTCTGGGAGATCTCGCCGATCTGCCCGTTATTGATCACCATTTTCTTATCCTGCCAGCCCAGCTCGCCTACCGGTGAAATCACCGCCGCCGTCCCGGAAGCGAAGCATTCCTTCAGACGGCCCTGCTGATGGGCCTGATAGATTTCTTCTATAGTGATCCTTCTTTCCGTCACCTTCATGCCCCAGGATTTTGCTACCTGAATGACAGAATCCCTGGTGATGCCCTCCAGGATAGACCCTGTGGGGACAGCGGTAAGAAGCTCGTCGTCAATGACAAAGAAGGCGTTGGAGGTGCCGATTTCCTCCACGTATTTTTTTTCTACCCCGTCAAGCCATAAAATCTGGGAATACCCCTTTTCATGGGCGATCTCCTGCGCCTTCAGGCTGGCGGCGTAGTTGCCCCCCACTTTCGCATAACCGGTCCCGCCGGGAGTGGCTCTTACATAAAAATCCTCCACGTAGATCTTGGTGGGAGCCAGTCCTTCCGGATAATAGGGGCCTACCGGGCAGCCGATGATGATAAACTGATATTCCCGTGAGGGCCGAACGGCGATAAAGGGCTCCGTAGCGATGACAAAGGGCCGGATATAAAAGGAAGTGTCCGGTTCGGTGGGGATCCAGTCCTGATCTACCTCTACAAAGGCCTTAATGGCTTCCACGATCAGATCCTGTGGGATTTGAGGAATGCAGACCCTGTCATTGGAACGATTCAGCCGCTTGGCGTTCATATCCGGTCTGAACAGAGCCACTCTGCCGTCGTCTGTGCGATAGGACTTCAGCCCTTCAAAGGATTCCTGTCCATAATGGAGCACAAAGGCCGCCGGAGACAGGCGCAGGTCCTCATAGGGCACGATCCTTCCGTCATGCCAGCCTTTTTCCGGGTTATAGTCCATTACAAACATATGATCGGAAAAATAGGTGCCAAAATCGATATGGAACACATCCTTTGGCTTTGGTTTTGGATTGGGGTTTTTAACGATCTTGAACTCATAGCTCATTGCCTTCACGCTCCTTTATATTTTATATTGCTTTATCTTACCATGCTCCCGGCTCCTTGTCCATGGCCGGGATCTCCGGAAAGAAAGGCGCCTTTCCTCTTCGGTCTTTCCGCCTTTTTCTTTTTTATATAGCTCAGGTCATATCTTTATATATTTCAGGTCATATCGCTGTGGCCGTCGATCAAAGCCTGTTTCATCTTCCAAAGGGACTCCGAAAGATCCACGTAATACCTGTGGGGATTTTCAAAGCGCAGGATCTCGGGCCAGAGGGTGTCCAGCTGCGCCTGACACTCCTTGCGTATCTCCTGGGTGGTCTTTATGGGGTATACCAGCCTGCCTTTCTCAAAAATCGGTACGGCCAGCTCTCTGGTATAAAAATCCCGTATCCATTTTTTCTTCCAGACAAAGCCGGGATCGAAAATATGATAGGGCTTTGTCTCATCTACCCGCTCTTCCCGGAGCATGATCACATCCGCCAGGGCTTTGTCCGTTTTCCGGTCATAAAACCGAACTACCTTTTTAAACCCGGGATTGGTGATTTTTTCAGGATTTTCACTGATTTTGATCCGGGGCAGGAGCCTGCCTTCCCTTTCGATTGCCGCCAGCTTGTAAACCCCTCCAAACACCGGATCGGATTTGGCGGTAATCAGCTTTTCCCCTACGCCGAAGGAATCCACCGCCGCCCCCTGGATCAGCATATCCCGGATAATGTACTCATCCAGCGCGTTGGAGGCGATGATCCTGCAATCCTGCAAGCCCGCCTCGTCCAGCATCCGCCTTGCCTGCCGGGACAAGTAGGTGATGTCCCCGCTGTCGATGCGAATGGACATTCTCTGGGGCCTCATTTCCCGAAAAACCCGGATGGCGTTGGGAACGCCGCTTTTCAGCACGTTGTAGGTATCCACCAGGAGAGAACAGTTGTGGGGATACAGCCTGGCGTAAGCCCGAAAAGCCTCCAGCTCGGAATCAAAAACCTGTATCCAGCTGTGGGCCATTGTACCGGTGGCAGGAGTGCCATATTCCTCGTCCGCCCTGACGCAAGCCGTTCCGCCGGCGCCGCCGATATAAGCGGCCCTGGCCCCCAACACCGCCGCCGACGCCCCGTGGGCCCGCCGGGACCCGAATTCCATAACGCCCCTTCCCTGGGCCGCCCGGACAATCCGATTGGCTTTGGTGGCGATCAGGCTCTGATGGTTCATAGCCAAAAGCAGATAGGTCTCAATGAACTGGGCCTGGATGATAGGGCCCCTGACCGTCAAAACCGGCTCATAGGGAAACACCGGCGTACCCTCCGGCACCGCCCAGACATCGCAGGTAAATCGAAAATCCTCCAGGTATTTTAAAAAAGCCTGGGAAAAGATTCCCTTTTCCCTTAGATAGGAAATATCCTCCCTGTCAAAGCGCAGCCCCTGAAGATAGCGGATCACCGTATCCAGCCCGGCTGCGATGGCAAAGCCTCCCCCGTCGGGGATTTTTCGGAAAAACATGTCAAAATACGCCACCGTATCCGCCATGCCGTTTTCAAAATAGCCTCCGGACATGGTAAGCTCGTAAAAATCCGTCAGCATGGTCAGATTTTCCTCTGCCTTCATAGGAACGCCCCCTCCGTTGTCCTCCGGTTTGCTTAATAAACCAGGTTCAGCGCCACCTCAATGCCGCTTTCTTCCATAAAGTAGGCCGCCATGGTATTGGTCAGCGTGATGTTGTGCATCCGGACATCATAGGTTTCTACGCCGTCAAGGGGCACCAGGATCCGGGAGGCCTTATCCTGCTTGTTGAACCAGGCCTTCAGCGTCAGACAGAACTGCATCACGCAGATATCTGTGCAGACGCCCACAACAATAAAGCTGTCAATATCCGAATGGGCCTTCATCCATTCCTGGAAGGCTTCTTCCAGAAAGCCGTTTGTGGAATTTTTGTGGATCAGCTCATAGCCGCCCTCGCTGCGGATTTCCGATACCACTTCGGTCTGGCTGCTTTCCTGGACACAGTGCTTTTCATAGACGGAAAATTCCGGTGAATCCTCCTGATGCATGTCCCCAAAGGCAAGGATGGGAAAGCCCCGCTTCTTACATTCCCGCATCAACCCTACGATGGGCTCGATCAGATCCTCCGCCAGAGGATTTCTCATTTTTCCTTCCCTGACAAAGCCATTGACCATATCCATGATCACCAGGGCTGTCTTGCCTTTTTCAAAGCTGTCCAGCTCCACCGGCATTTTCTGCCACAAACCCTTATAGATACTCTGAAATACGTTTTTTGCCTTTTGCATGGCTTTCTCCTCCTTCTTTCCGGACCCGGCGGCCGGATTTTTCTATGCTCACAGCATCCGCTTCAAAAAATGTCCCGTATAGGATCGAGAACACCGGGCCACTTCCTCCGGCGTACCTGCCGCCACTACCTGACCGCCCCGGTCTCCGCCCTCGGGGCCCAGGTCGATGATGTAGTCGCTGACCTTGATCACGTCCAGGTTATGCTCAATCACAATAACAGTATTCCCTCCCTGGGCCAATCTGTCAAGTACCCCGATCAATTTGTTCACATCCTCGAAATGAAGGCCCGTGGTAGGTTCATCCAGTATATAGATCGTCCTGCCCGTGCTTTTTTTGGACAGCTCCGCCGCCAGCTTGATCCGCTGGGCCTCGCCTCCGGAAAGCTGAGTAGAGGGCTGGCCCAGCTTCACATAGCCCATGCCCACCTCGTACAGGGTTTGCAGCTGCCGGGTGATGGCGGGGATGTTTTTAAAAAATTCCAGGGCTTCTTCCACGTTCATATCCAGGACGTCATAAATGCTCTTTCCCTTATACTTCACCTCAAGGGTTTCCCTGTTGTAGCGCTTGCCCTTGCACACCTCGCAGGGCACGTAGACATCCGGCAAAAAGTGCATTTCGATCTTGATGATCCCATCTCCGGAGCAGGCCTCGCAGCGGCCCCCTTTCACATTAAAGCTGAAGCGCCCCTTCTGATAGCCTCTGGCCTTGGCCTCCGGCAGGCTGGCAAACAGATCCCGTATATGGGTGAAAACCCCCGTATAGGTAGCGGGGTTGGAACGGGGCGTCCTTCCGATAGGAGACTGGTCGATGTTGATCACCTTGTCCAGATATTCCCAGCCCCGGATCTCCCGGTGCCTGCCCGCCCGCACCTTGGCGCGGTTCAGCCTGGCGGACAGGGCCTTGCACAAAATCTCATTGATCAGGGTGCTTTTCCCCGAGCCGGAGACGCCGGTAATACAGGTGAAGGTCCCCAGGGGAATGTCCACGTCGATATCCTTGAGATTGTTTTCGCCCGCCCCCAGGATCCGAAGGCTGTGCCCGTTACCCTTTCTTCTTTCAGAGGGGATCCGGATCTGCTTTGTTCCGGTCATATACTGGCCCGTAATGGACCGGGGACAGGAAAGGATGTCCGAAAGGCTGCCCTGGGCCACCACCTCTCCCCCGTGGATGCCCGCCCCCGGGCCGATGTCGATAATATGATCCGCCGCCCGGATGGTGTCCTCGTCATGCTCCACCACGATCAGGGTATTGCCCATGTCCGTCAGCTCCCGCAGGGCGTGGATCAGCTTTTCATTATCTCTTTGATGCAGTCCGATGCTGGGCTCATCCAGAATGTATAAAACGCCCACAAGCCCCGAACCGATCTGGGTGGCCAGCCGGATCCGCTGAGCCTCGCCTCCGGAAAGGGTCCCGGCGCTTCTGGACAGGGTCAGATAATCCAGGCCCACGGTAGCCATAAAGGAAAGCCGGGCCCTAATCTCCCGCAGGATGGGCTCTGCGATGACCCGGTCTTTTTCCGACAGGCGCCAGGTATCCATCCATTCCAGCGCCTTCACCACAGACAGATCGGTAAACTCGTTGATGCTTTTCCCCTGGACCGTCACCGCCCTCACCTCCGGCTTAAGGCGGGTGCCCTGGCAGTCGCCGCAGGGGATCAGGCTCATGTACTGCTGGATTTTCTCTTTGATATATTCCGAATTTGTTTCCCGGTAGCGGCGCTGCAGATTGTTGATAACCCCTTCAAAGGGCCTTTCCACATGGGTTTTCCGTCCGCCGAAGTGGCTTTCAAATTCATAGGTCAAAGGCCTGTCAGAGCCATATAAAAGCTCCTTTTGAAATCCCTTCGGAGTCTGGCAAAAGGGGGTATCCATATCCGTCTCCCAGGCCTTTGCCAGAGCGTTTACTATCTGATAGTAATAGCCCCCCTCCTCCATGGAAGAAAAGGTGCTGCCAAGGGCTCCTTCCCGGATGCTCAGGTTTGGGTCCACCACCACAAGCTCAGGATCCACCCGCAGCATAAAGCCCAGACCATTACAGGTAGGACAGGCGCCAAAAGGGCTGTTGAAGGAAAAGGCCCTGGGCTCCATCTCCTCAATGCCCTCCCCATGCTCCGGGCAGGCGAAGCGGGTGCTGAATACCATATCCTCCCCGCCTATTTCGCTTACGATCACCAGTCCGTCGGAATGGCTGAGAGCCGTTTCCACCGAATCGGTCAGCCGGGACTGGATTCCCGGTTTTATGATCACCCGGTCTATGACGATTTCTATGGTGTGCTTTTTATTTTTTTCAAGGGTGATTTCATCCTCTCCCAGGCTGTAGATATTGCCGTCCACCCGGACTCTGGAAAATCCGTCCCGGCGGATCCTCTCCAAAAGCTTCTGATGCTCTCCCTTTTTTTGCCGCAGTACAGGGGCGATGATCATCAGACGGCTGCCCTGAGGCATCCCCGTGATCTGGTCCACGATCTGATCCACCGACTGACCGGCGATTTCCCTTCCGCAAACCGGGCAGTGGGGAATGCCGGTCCTGGCATATAACAGCCGCAGATAATCATAGATTTCCGTCACCGTCCCCACTGTGGAGCGGGGATTGCGGCCGGTGGTTTTCTGATCGATGGATATGGCCGGAGAAAGGCCCTCGATAGATTCCACATTGGGCTTTTCCATCTGCCCCAAAAACTGCCTGGCATAGGCTGACAGGCTTTCCACGTATTTTCTCTGCCCTTCCGCATAGATGGTATCAAAGGCCAAAGAAGATTTGCCTGAGCCGGAAAGGCCTGTCAGCACCACAAACTGATCCCGGGGGATCTCCAGGCTGATATTTTTCAGGTTATGTTCCCTGGCTCCCTTGATCCGTATGGTGTTTGCCCGTTTTTTCGTGATTTCCCCCATGGCCTTGACGCCCATGATTTTTTCGCCGATGCTTTCCCGGCCGATTCCCGTTTTGTTTGTCCTCATTTCGCTCATGTCTTTTTTGTTCCTGATTTTCTTTTATCTTCGTTTTACCTTCATTTCCATGATCTGATCTCTCAGCTGAGCGGCCCGCTCAAATTGCAGGTCTTTGGCGCACTGCCGCATTTCCTCCTCCAGCTTGCCGATCAGGCTCTTCCACTGCTTGTCGGTCAGCTCCCTGGGATCGCCCCGGAAGGAAGCCTCCTCCTCTACGGGCTTTGTCGCCTCGATCACCTCTCTGACGCTTTTTTGGATGGTCTTTGGGGTAATGCCGTGTTCTCTGTTATATGCCGCCTGTTTTTCCCTTCTTCTCTGGGTTTCATCAATGGCTGCCTTCATGGATTTGGTAATGGTATCTGCGTACATGACCACCCGCCCGTTGACGTTTCTGGCCGCCCGGCCGATGGTCTGCACCAGGGAGGTCTCTGTCCTAAGAAACCCTTCCTTGTCCGCATCCAGTATGGCAACCAAAGAAACCTCAGGCAGATCCAGCCCTTCTCTGAGAAGATTGATGCCTACCAGCACATCGAATTCCCCCAGCCGCAGATCCCGGATAATCGCCATTCTCTCCAGGGTTTCCACCTCAGAATGCATATACCGCACCCGGATTCCCGCTTTTTCCAAATATTCCGTCAGCCGTTCGGCCATCTTTTTGGTCAGGGTGGTCACCAGCGTCCTTTCGCCCCTTTGGGTCACCTGGCGGATTTCTTCGATCAGATCGTCGATTTGCCCCTGGCTTTTCTTTACCTGGATTTCCGGATCCAAAAGCCCGGTGGGCCGGATCAGCTGCTCTACAAAAACGCCCCCGGATTTTTCCCGCTCATAGGGCCCCGGCGTAGCGCTTACATAAACCGCTTGGTTTACAGCCTCCTCAAATTCCGAAAATTTCATAGGCCGGTTATCCAGAGCGGAGGGCAGCCGGAAGCCGTATTCCACCAGAGCCTCCTTCCGGGAGCGGTCTCCCGCATACATGGCTCTGAGCTGGGGCAGCATCACATGAGATTCATCCACAACCAGCAGAAAATCCTTTGGAAAATAATCGATCAGGGTATAGGGCCGCTGTCCCGGCGCAAGGCCGGTCAGGTGCCGGGAATAGTTTTCGATTCCCTTGCAGGTACCTGTTTCCTTGAGCATTTCAATGTCATAGCGGGTTCGCTGTTCGATTCTCTGCGCCTCCAGAAGCCTTCCCCGGTCTACAAAATACCGGATCCTTTCCTCCAGCTCCTCTTCGATAGTGGTCACCGCCCGTTTCAGATTTTCCTCGCTTGTAACGTAATGGGTCGCCGGGAAAACGGAAATATGGCTGCGCAGGCCCAGGATCTCCCCGGTCACATAATTGATTTCCTTGATGGATTCCACTTCGTCCCCGAACATCTCCACCCGTATGGTCTTTTCCGAGCCTACGGGAAAAATATCGATGGTATCGCCCCTCACCCGAAAGGTGCCCCTCTCAAAGCTTACGTCGTTTCTCATATACTGGATATCCACCAGCCGGCGGATAATGTCGTTTCTGCTTTTTTCCATGCCCGGCCGCAAAGACAGCACCTGGTTTTCATAGTCCACCGGACTGCCCAGGCCATAAATACAGGATACGCTGGCCACGATCACCACGTCCCGCCGTTCCGAAAGAGCCGCCGTAGCCGAATGGCGCAGCTTGTCTATTTCATCGTTGATATCCGAATCCTTTTCGATATAGGTGTCGCTTTGCACCACATAGGCCTCCGGCTGGTAGTAATCATAGTAGGAGACGAAATATTCCACCGCGTTATTGGGGAAAAATTCCTTGAACTCCCCGCAAAGCTGTGCCGCCAGGGTTTTATTATGGGAAATCACCAGGGTGGGCTTTTGGACCCGCTGGATCAGGTTGGCGATGGTAAAGGTTTTTCCCGACCCTGTAACGCCTAAAAGGGCCTGATGCTTTTTGCCCCCGGCAATCCCTTCCGCCAGCCGGTCTACCGCCTGAGGCTGATCTCCGGTCAGCCGGTATTCCGACTCTACCTTAAACTCCATGATCTGTCTGTCCTTTCCGGGGCTATTGCGCCTGCCAGCCCCTTGGTCTTTATCCGCTTAACGCTTTTCTTTTCTATCGCTTCTTTTTCTATCTCTTCGGGATTTTTCCTTATCATAAATCAGATTATATCATAACCTTGGACAAAAATATAGAAGAAACATGAACGTTTGTTCTTCCTCTTTTTTCTAAAAGAAAAAGGGCGCGGCGCTTTTCCTGAACTGGCTAAGCCGCCAAACTGGAAAATGGCCGTGCCCCGTCTCTTTCCGGTCGTTCCAGGGAAATGGAAAACCGCCCTGCTTTTCACAGAGAGGTCAGGATCCGTTCTATCTGCCCCGGGCTCTCATCCGAAACGCAAAGCCGCCACCTTATATTCCCCAGGCTCTGGTTTCCCTTTTTTCCGGCCCTTGCCCTCTCCTTTCTCCGGTCCAGGACAAGCCCGCTGAGAAGCGTACTTCTGCATACATTCCGGTCAAGTAAAACCGGATACACATCTCCCTTTTTCGATCGCAAATACCATGGTCCCCCGTCCCTGCAGGCGCCGCAGTCTTTTTTGGAAATACCCCTCTCTCCGGCCACCGGGCAGTATTCGCTCACCATGACGGGGACTCTGCCGTAAAGCAAAATCTCCCCTTCTCCTTTAAAGGATAGCTCCCTTAGCTGCTCCGTTTCCAGTTCATAGGAAAAGGTCACCCGCTCCAGGCCCTTTTCCCTCCAGAATTCCGCTGTTTTGCTGTTGAAAACATTCAGGCTCTGGTCACCGAAAACAGGGAGCCCAAGCTTCATTGCGGCTTCCCACTGCCCCTGATTTCCTATATAGATCCCATCCATCACATCGGACAGCTCTCGGGGCCGAAAATCCGGAGATTTTTCTATGGGCTTGAAAAAAGACATCTCATCAAGCCTGCCCTCCTTCAGCGCAAGCTCTCGAAGGAGCTGATCGTGAAACCCGGCTGAAACGGCCGGCAGGACCCCGTAAACGCCGACGCCCTTATTGCGGATTTCACAAAAAAACCGGGGGTTTTGAAGAAGCTGCAAATACGGCACGGCGATTTCCTTTACGTGTTCCAGAAGGGGCAGATATTCATTTTTCCACCGGTAAACATACAGAATCATCTTTTCTCCCTGCCCCGTCCTTTTTCCTTTCTTCCAATGCCTCCAGCCCGCTTCGCCGCAGCCGGTTCAGCTGGGCCACGGTAAAAAAAACATCCTCCTGCAGCTGTATTTCACAATCCGCCAGGTAAAACGGACTGTCCCCGGTTTTTCCCAGCTGCTGCAGGATTCTATCCTCCGTCAATCCGAATCCGCCCTTTTGCCTCTTTTGCAGTTTTTCCTCAGACTCCGTCTCTACGAAAACCCCCGTATCATCCCAAAGGGCAAGACGCAGGGGCCCGTTCTCCCGTGCCGTGAGCTTTCCCCTTATGGGGAGCTTTTTTGCGGATTTTCCCTCATAGGTTTTCCGCAAGGCCGCTGTCAGCTTGGAATCGGAAATTTTATACACCGGATCCCCTATGCCGATGGGCCCCGGCAGATCTCCGATCAGAACCCGCTCTCCCTGTAACACCTCTTTTTGAGGGCCCTTCTTTCCTTTGATATAGGTGATCACGCCCCCCGGCCTTTGTTCTGAAAGGATCTCCACGCCGTCGCCTATGGACACCGGCCGCTTGACAATGATCTCCGCCAAAAATTTACCCTTCTGTTTTCCGGAGGAAACCACCCTCTTTACCCTGCCCAGAAAAAACCCCTGATGCTTTGGACTTTCCCCGGAAAGCAAACCGGCATTGCAGAGCCCGTCAAAATAGCCCCGGGTAAAGCCGCCCCTGTTGAAAAGCTGAAGAAGGGCTTCCTTTTCTTCAGCCTTCATAAGCGTTTCCTCTTTAAAGCCGGATCGCTCCGGCTCCTGAAAACAGGTCGGTGATTTCCGATTTTCTTCTTCCAGACAGGCTTCATAGGCCCGGTCAAGACAACGGCGGTAAACGCCGGTCACAAGGGCGGTATATTCCGGAGATTTCATCCGCCCTTCGATTTTCAGGCTGTCTACTCCAAGCCTCACAAGATCTCTCAGGTCTTCCCCCAGACAAAGGTCCTTGGGACTGAGCAAATATCCCCAGTCTTCCTCCTTTTTCCCGGCATTCTTTTGGGTATTTCCCGTCTTGTCCCGGCCCCCTTCCAGACGATAGGGAAGCCGGCAGGGCTGGGCGCAGCTGCCCCGGTTGCCGCTTCTTTGGCCGATCATCCGGCTCATCATGCACTGCCCTGAATAGCAAACGCATAAGGCTCCATGAACAAAAACCTCCGTTTCTATGGCCCCGTCCCGGGTGATTTCCCCGATCTGTTCCCGGGAAAGCTCTCTTGCCAAAACCACCCGCTGATAGCCCGCTTTTCCGGCAAAAGCCGCCCCTTCCCGGTTATACACGGTTCCCTGGGTGCTCAGATGCAGCCGTATGCCCGGGTAACGTCTCAAAAGGGCTTCTCCCAGCCCCAGATCCTGTACGATAAAGCCGGAAATCCCCGCCCCAAGACCTTCCTCTACCTGTTCAAAGGCCAAAGAAAACTCATCGTCTCTCACCAGGGTATTGACTGTCAGATACGTATTTACGTTTCGCAGCTTAGCGTATTCCGCCGCCCGGCGGATCTCCTCTCCGCTGAAATTTTCCGCGCTTTGGCGGGCGTTGAAGGCCTTGCCCCCAAAATACACCCCGTCAGCGCCGTTTTCTACCGCCGCCAGAAAATGGGTATAGCTTCCCGCGGGAGATAATAATTCAGGTTTTTTCATAATCCCTTTCATGAAAGGGCCCCCTTCTGCCTTTTGACTTGATTGCCTGTGTCCGTTTTTTTTTCATTGTATCATATTTCATTTCTCCGGAAAAGCACCCTGCCGCCCCCCTGTTTTCGCAGACAAAGAAGCCGCAGCCGGGAAACCCGGTCTGCGGCCAATGCATAAAACGAATCGAAAACGAGCTTTTCACAAAACGATCAATCTTTTCCTTGCAACGGCTACTCACCTTTGCCATACAGGAAGGCTTAAATCCATCCGGTATAGGGCTTCTGAGTGGTTCCGTTATGGAGCCATTTGATCAGCGTGATGAAGTCGAATACAGGCAGCTGGGTAGCATGCTGTACTGCGTAAGCATATGGAGGCATGTCGGAGCATTCCAGAAGGATGGCTCCTACATCAGCATCCTCATCCATCAGTTCCAGGGCTTTGCCTACTACTTCATCTCTAACCTTGCTGTTGTCAAATTCTCCCCTGTATTCCAGGATCGCGGAGAAATGTTCTGCATGTCTCAGGTCTTTGATGATCAGGTCGCTGTCATCGTCTACACCTACGCTCTTCAGAAGAGAAGCGGTGAGAGAAGAAGCGTCCGCCGTCAGGATACCGATCTTCTGACCGGGCTTGATGACGGATCTGATCCAGTTGATCTGAACCAAGCTGGAAAGGGCAACCGGGATATCCAGAGCAGCGGCAACCTGGGAATGGAAGTTTCCAAAGAATCCGCAGGCGGAGCACAGAGCTCTGATACCTTCTTTTTCGATCATGTACTTGCCAAGCTCGATAATATCATCCGCGATAGTGGGATCCGCTCTGAAGAGACGGTCGATATCGAGATTTGGCACTCCCCTCATTCTGACCGGGAAATCATAGGTATAAGCATTTACTACGTTGCCCGGTACCATGGGATAAAATACATCTTCGATGTAGATGATGCCAACGGAATAACCGGACATCTGCTGATGGTCACACATATTGACCCAGCCCATGTTTTCGGGAGTGGCATAACCAAAATGCCTGTTCTTTAATCTTTTATCCATCTTTCTTCCTCCACATTCTTAAACAATGCTATGCCAATTCGGATTCAAACAGCAAAGCTGTTTACCACAGGCCCGTGTAAGAGCCGATACCTGTGAGAATCAGGATCAGGGTAATGATCGGCAGGATAATGCCCAGCCAGTATTTCAGTATTCCCGGTACGTGGAAGTATTTCGCGCCTACGGAAGATTCGGCAACAAACTTCGAGAAGGGGAACTTGAAGGTGGTGTAAACCGCCAGGAAGATACCGGACAGCGGGCAGAAGATACAGATTGCCAGGAAGTCCATGAAGGTATACAGGTCCATATTCAGCGGTCTGATGTCTACCCAGTAAGTGGTGGAGAAAATGGTGGGGAAGGACAGGATGAAGCAGAGAACACTCAGGATCAGCAGAGTCTTCTTTCTTGTCATCTTGAACGCATCGCTGATAGCGGATACGGAACCTTCCATCAGGCCCAGTACGGAAGACCAGCCTGCTGCAAACAGAAGCAGGAAGAATAAGGCGCCCCAAAGAGTACCCATGGACATATCATTGAATACGTAAGGCAGAGTCTGGAATACAAGACCGGTACCCTGGGTGATGTCCATGTCATAGGAGAACAGAGCCGGGAAGATAGCGACACCGGCCAGTACGGCTACAACGAAGTTGGACATGATGATAACTGTTCCGGAGAAGGGGATATCGGAATCCTTGGGATCCAGATAACCGCCGAAGGAGAACAGGGACGCAAGACCAACGCCAGCCAGGAAGAAGCACTGATTCAATGCCGCGATAAGCAGCTCAGGGCTCAGCAGCGAAAAGTCGGGCGTGAACAGCCAGGTAATACCTTCCATACCGCCGGGAAGCATCAGGCCTCTGATGCCCAGGATAACCAGGAAGATGAAGAGCATGGGGATCAGGATCTTATTGGCGGCTTCCAGACCTTTCTGAACGCCAAACCAGAGAACAGCGGCGGTAACGATGAACATCAGCGCAGCCATTCCGATCTTAATGCCCATGTTGGTGTTGACGGAATTATAGTAGGCGGACATTTCCTCGATGGACATGCCGGCCAATCCGCCGGTTACAAATTTGAAAATATAGAAGAGTACGTCGCCTACGATGGTGATATAGTAAGAAATCATCGTGAAGCAAGCGGCAAATCCGAACCATCCGAAAAGAACCCACGGACTGCCTTTTCCGGCCAGCTGTCTCATACCGACGATAGCAGATGTCTGTGTATATCTGCCCAGGGTCAGCTCAGCCCAAGCCAGCGGAATACAAATGAAAATACCCATCAGGATACAAACCAGCAGGAACATACCGCCGCCGTTCATACCGATCATGTAAGGGAATTTCCAAATAGCGCCGACACCTACGGCATAACCGATGGATGTCATGATAAAACCAAACGCACTACCCCATTGTTGTTTTTCTACAGTCTGTTCTGACATTTAACTTCCCCCCTTGATAGTTAAAATGTGACATAAGCTGTAACTTAAGAAAAGGGTTTTTCGATTCGTAATATGTAAAATAAGGATACGGAAAGTAATAAAAGTAATAGGGGCACCACAAAATGCCCCTATTACCATAGAGATTACAGTCTGGCCAGGATCTTTCTTTCGATTTCCTGAAGCGCTCTTGTGTTCGCTTCTTCCTTCGCCTTCAGAGCTGCAATGTCCTTGTTCTTGAATCTGGACCATGCGATTTCATGAGCCAGTTCGAATTCCAGCGGTTTGCCGGTTACATACTGGGAGATCAGCTTACCGGTGATAGGCCCTAATGTAATACCGTCGCCTTCATGACCTGCAGCCATGAAGAAACCGGGAACTTCTTCCACATCGGATACGATCGGCAGCTGGTCCAGACAGAAAGGTCTGATACCGCCGAAGGCTCTGATGCAGTTCAGGTCTTTAACCATGGGGAAGAATCTGATACCTCTCATGGCGCAAGCCTGCATGATTTTGTATTCGGACTTGATGCTGAAGCCTCTGAACAGACGGCAGCCGCCGATTACGGTGTTACCGGTCAGGTCAGATGTGATGTTCAGACATACGTTGTAAGCCTTTACCAGGTCAGGAATCGGTCTTTCGCCTTCGCCGTCGTGGAAGAACTTGGTCAGGAAGTAGCCGTATTCCATGCACAGTCTGTTCTGGGTAATCTTACCGGCTTTTTCTGTAATGGTCAGCTGACCGAATCTGGGTTCGATTGGAATTTCCATGCCAACCATGGCGCCGATAAAGGGAGCCCAGCAGCCGCAGGCGTTAACGATGTTAGGCGCATTGATGGTTTCGCCCTTGTCTGTTACAACGCCCTGAACAGCCTTTGTGTTGGGATCCTGAATGATGTCAACCACTTCTGTTCTGGTCATAACGTCCAGAAGACCGGTTTTTCTGGCTTCCTGAACAAATGCGAAGGGAACCTTGAAGGGGCATACAGCCGCATCTTTGGGTACCCACATACCGCCCAGCAGGTCTGTAGCGCAGTTGGGTTCCAGTTCTCTCAGTTCCTGTACGGAAACCATGTACTGTTCGATGCCCAGCTTCTGGTTTTCCGCAACCTGCTTCTTCGCCATTTCCATTTCGAATTCAGATTCGCAGAAGTATACGAAACCGATGGGATCGCCGTTTTCGTTTGTGGAATATTCGAAGTCATAGTCGAATGTCTTTCTCATTTCGTCATACAGCTTCATGGAAGCCATACCCTGCATGGAGTCAACACCGGGTTCCTTTTCGGAAGCGCCGATGTAACCGTCAGTATGAGAAACGGTTCCGAACGCAATGTCGTCTCTTTCAATAAGGCAAACCTTCATGCCTTCCTGCGTGAGGTAGTACGCAGATGCGGTACCCATCATACCTCCGCCGATTACAATGACATCATATGATTTCATCTTTAGAATTCCCCCTCTGCTAATGCTCCGTAGCTGATAGGTCTTACAGGAGGTCTGACACTTGAACTACCTGTTTCGTGAGGACCTACGCCCAGTTCTTGTGAAATGATCTGCTGTACTAATTTTTCACAGGTTCTTCCCTGGCATAAACCCATTCCGGCTCTTGTTCTTCTTTTTACGCCAACGACATCAAATGCGCCCTGTGCGATTGCTTCTCTGATTTCGCCAACTGTTACTTCTTCGCAGCGACAAACCAGCATATCATCATCCAATCTTGCCATTCTATTCGCCTCCTTCACAGTTTCTACTTTCTTTTAACGCTTCTTACTTCATCCGCAAATTCCTTGGGGATCGCAACGGTAACAACAGGTGTTCTGTCGAAAGATTTCGGATTCATAACCTTTACGATCTTAGCCTTGCAGAGCACTTCGCCCTTTCTGTTAACGCCTTCCCATTCTTCTCCTTCTTTCGGAATCGGAACGTATTCATAAGGGAACGCAACAGTCGCTTCTGTGTCGGAGTAAGCTTTGTTTACGATGAAGATCGCAAGACCGGGGCACTGCGCTACGCATACGCCGCAGCCTGTGCAGGCAGCCTCGTTGATCTTCGGCAGATTTGTGATAGGTTCGCCGATTGTAATGGCTCCGAATCTGCAAGCACCTTCGCAGGGGTTGCAGGGGATTTCCTGAACACACTCGATAACGGCAACAGGACCCTTTGCATATCTTTCATCGGAGATGTCCTGCTTTGCATCTATTAATTCCTGTTTGCTGATATAGCCAACATCTGCAATTGCCATAATTTTTCACCTCTTTCCTTTCTTTAACCTCTGGCAACTTCCGGGAAAGCGTCCATCAGTTCTTTCTTGGCAACGGCTCTCTTTTCGCCGAAGGGACCCATTCTGAGGCCGGCCAGTCTATCCCAGATTTCGTCTTTCAGGGCTTCCGCGTCGGCATCCTTCATGTAGCCCAGAGACTGAGCTGCGGAAATACCGGCGAGTCTGCCTTCTTCCAGAGCTGTGTTCGCTTCTTCAACACCAGTGGTATCGCCGGCAACATAGATGCCCGGGCATGTGGATTCCATGTCTCTGGTGTGTGTGGGGACCCAACCGCCGAAGGGGCCGTTGAATACCAGTTCGATGTCCTGAAGTTTAACCAGGTCGGAAACAGGTTTGAGGCCGGCAGCCAGTGTAACGGTGTCCGCTTCAAATGTTTTTTCTGTTCCTTCGATGGGATTCCATTTTTCGTCCAGTTCTACAATGACAACCTCGGAAACTCTGCCGTTGGGGCCATTGCCTTTGACTTCTTTAATGGTATGTTTTGTGAAGATCGGTACGCCGGCTCTGCTGATCTTGGAAGCGTGTACGCCGTAGCCGCCGATTTTGGGAGCGGCTTCTACCAGGGCAACCACTTCGCAGCCAGCCTGCATCAGCTGATAGGAAACGATAAGTCCTACATTACCGGTTCCCAGCATAACGATTTTCTGACCGGGCTGTACTCTGTTTACGTTGATCATGGTCTGAGCAGCGCCGGCGCCCATAACGCCAGGTGTTGTCCATCCCTTGAATCTTACAACGTTTTCCTGTCCGCCTGTGGCCAGGATGATCTTTTCAGGCTGCACGTAAACGATTTTTGTGCTGCCGTCGGGCTGACCCTTTTCCAGGCAGGCGATTTTATCATCAAAAAGACCTACGCAAGCCGTATTCAGCCAAATGTCAATACCTAATTCCTTTGCTTCTTCCAGCATCTGTGTGCCGATGTCGATACCTCTGATACCGGCTCTGTGGGCCTTGGAACCGAAGAATTTGTGGATCTGCTTGAACAGCTGTCCACCGGGTCTCATGTTGAGGTCCACCAGCAGCAAATCCTTAACGCCGCCTTTTTTTGCTTCGATCGCAGCAGCCAATCCGGCCGGGCCTGCACCAACTACTAAAAGTTCTGTCTTTAGCATTATTTAGCACCTCCGTATCCGTACTGGGTCTCTACTACCATGCCGTCTGCGGCAGGAGTGATGCAAGTTCTGACATTGGCCTTGCCATTCACGATCATCGCGCAGTCTGTGCACTGACCGATTCCGCAGAATAACCCTCTGGGTTCATTCCTCTTAACTGTATAACGATTTACCATGATGTCCTGAGCTAATAAAGCCGCCAGAATTGGTTCGCCTTCTTTAGCCGGGATTTTCTGACCATCTACTGTAATCTCAATCATCTTGGGATTAAGGTCCTGACCGAGGATTACGTGGTCACTAACTCTCATACACATATAATCGTCCTCCTTTCGTGTTTAAGGACATTCTAACATAAACAGAATTATTCGTCTAGAAAAATTTTAATATTGGAAATTTATCGCATTATTCATCGCATTTTCTGCGGATTTACTCTCCCTATACCAAAGTTTTTTCCGTTTACGTTTTCTTAGTCCCGTTTCCCTAAAAACCCTGTTGGTAACTATATTCCGACTATTTTATCCTCTATGACAGAATTTCCTTTCCTCATCAAAAATAGACTGAAAATTCGAAATTATATCTTTTTTCCCTTCTATTTCTCCTTTTCCGCCTGTTCCAAAATTTTCAGAAGATTTTGACATATAACGGCAAATTTTTTCGGCAGTCTTTTTTTCCTCTTCCCAAAAGGGCAGAATCCTCTTTGACCCTTGAAATTTCCGGCGAAATAACGTATACTTAACAAAAACGGAGGCGGGGATTCGGGCTATGAAAAAATTTTTTGATGAAAAAAACGAAAAGGTTTACTTTCTGGCCCTGTCCTATATCGTTCTGATTTTCTTGGTAGGACTTTTTTCCATCACGGGGCTGACCTCCGTCACCACCTCCCTGAATCATTTCGTGGGGAGCGGAAAAAACGATTATATCGGCACCTTCCATAATATAGAACAGATGGATTCCCTGGTTTACCAGCAGGATCTTCTGATTTCCCGCTACCTGATGAATCCCGACGGCAGCCAGCCTTCCGAAGAATTCTATTCCCTCACCCAGGAATTCAACAGGCTTTATAACCAGGAATACGAATACGCGGATTCCCTGGAGGACATCAACTACACCTATCATATCGTTACCACCCACAATGCGTTCGTGGACATGTTTTCCCGGCTGCATTCCTATCTGGATGATTCCGGAGCGGATCCCCGCCAGATGCAAACCTACTATGAAGAGACCATCTCTCCTCAAATCGATGCCATCCATTCCGCCCTGCGGTCCTATCAGTCCTATAAAATACAGGAAATGGAAACGGAAAAGGAAAAGGTCTTTTCCTCTGTGCGAACGGTTTTCACCATTCTTTTCCTTTTCTTTATCGTATGCTGCATCGTCTGCTATTACCTCTTTAAAAAAATCCTGGCCCTGAACCTTTCCCCGGTTTACTCCATCCTGCAGCAGCGAACCGAACTGGAAAAAACAAAAAGCGATTTTGTTTCCACCATATCCCATGAATTTAAAACCCCTCTGACTTCCATCATGATGAGCGCCGATCTTTTGAAAAACAATCTTCTGGGGCAGCTCAACGCGGATCAGGAGGAGGTGGTGGACACCCTCAAAGAAGACAGCATGCGCCTGACGATCCTTGTAAACAATCTTCTGGAGCTTTCCAAAATCGAATCGGCCAATACCGTTTATGCCTTTGAGGAAAAGGACATGCAGGCGCTGATCAGCAATTCCCTCGTTCCTTTCCTGTCCCTTGCCGGAAAATCCAACGTGACCCTTTCCTTCGAGCCCCGGCTTCCCCTGCCCCCCATGGTAGTGGATGAGTCCAAAATCACCTGGGTCATGAATAACCTTTTATCCAACGCCTTAAAATATGTAGACGAGGGCGGGCATATCACGGTAAGGGCATTTTATGATCCCGGCGGATTTTTGCAGGTCAGCGTGGAGGATGACGGGGTAGGCATCCCCTCCGAATACACCGAGCATATTTTTGAACGATATTTCCAGGTAAAGGAATCGGACATCGAGCTTGGAGGAACGGGCCTGGGGCTGGCCGTCTCCAAGGACATCATCACCGCCCACGGCGGCAGGATCTGGTGCGAAAGCCAGCTTGGCAAAGGCAGTACCTTTACTTTTACCATTCCGGTCCATCCGGCAGACGAAAACGAGAGGTGAACGACATATGAAAAAAGTGCTAATCATCGACGACACAAAAAACATCCGTATCCTTCTGCAAAAGACCCTGGAGCTTGAAGGCTATATCGTTTCCACGGCATCCACCGGAAAAGCCGGGCTGGATCTGCTCCAGCAGGAAAGCTTCAACCTGGTATTTCTGGATGTCAAGCTTCCGGAAATGAGCGGAACAGAGGTCCTTCGGCAAATGCGGGCTCAGAACATCAACACGCCGGTCATCATCATTACCGCCTACCCCACGGTAAAAAACGCTGTGGAATGCGTCCAGCTGGGCGCGATCACCTATCTGCAAAAGCCCTTTACCGCAGACCGGCTCAAAAACGTCCTGGCCCAGTTCAATCTTACCGATCCGGATCCCCAGGCTGATCCCGCCATCCAGATGTCCCTTGACATCATCCATTCGGCCATTGAACAGGGCAACTACCTGAAGGCCATCCGCCTTCTGAAATCCTGCTTTTCCGAAAATCCCTCCGACGCCAGGCTCTATCATCTGATGGCGGCCGCCTACCGGGGAATGGGGGATAATCAGGAAGCGGACAAATTCGAATCCGCCGCCGGCATCTTTGAAAAAAAAGACCGTTAAAACAGCCTTAAAGAGAAAGATCCTCCCCGGCGCCTTTTCAGGCGGCCTTGGGAGGATCTTCCTTTTCTTTTATCTGTTTATCTGTTTTGTCTGTCCCGGGGCGATGGTTCCCCGGCTCTTTTTTTCATTCTTTCCTCGTTTTTGTTTAAAGAAAGCTTTCTTTATTCAGCGGCAGCCTCAGCGCCTTCCGCTCCGGCTTCCGTTTCTGTTTCTGCAGCGCCTGTGCTCTGACCTGCGTCCTTCGCATCCTTCCACTGCTGGATGATCTCAAATCCGGGAGCGGAAGCGGGATACTTGGCGGCCAGGTCTTCCAGAACCTTCTGTCCTGCTTCATAGAAGGGCTGCATATTTTCTTCGGAAACTTCCAGCCAGGTTACGCCGTATTCTTCAGCGGCAGCTCTGGACTGCGCGTCTCTTTCAGCGGCGGCGGCCGTTACTTCCCAGTAAACGTCCTCCATCGCCTGGTTAGCTTTGTCCTGCAGCTCCTGAGGCATGGAGTTCCATTTTTCCAGGTTGAAGATAATGTTACAGGGAGCGCCTGCGCAGCCTGCGGGTACCATAACGTTTGTGGTAACTTCCTTCAGGGCAAGACCTTCAAGGTCAGCCATGGAGTAGATGTAACCGTCGATGGTTCCCAGCTTCATGCCCATGTACATATCGCCGCCGGACATGGTTACGGGAGCCGCACCCAGCTCTTCCATCAGGGAAGCGTAGCTGGTGGACGCTCTGATTTTTTTGCCGTGCAGATCATCTGCGGTGTTGATGGGGAAGTCCGTCATCAGCATGTACTGTCCCTGGGGATCCCACATGCCGTAGTAAATACCGGCTTTTTCATATTCCGCTCTGAGGAAATCCATCAGTCCGGCGTTGTAAAGGCAATCGTGGATTTCTTCAATAGACTGCCACCAGAAGGGGATACCCTGCTCCGCATAAGCGGCGGGAACGATCTGGGCTGTGTCGTTAGGAGCGGACAGGGCCGCGTCCAGAATGCCCTTGGCTACGGATGCGGGAGCCTGTTCAGGTTCGCAGATGGAACCGGGGGCATAGATCTCAAACTGGATCTGGCCGTCGGTGGCTTCCGTGATCGCTTCCGTAATCATGGGAAGATGCAGGTCCCAGGATGTGTCGCCCTGAGGATAAGCGCACTGGATTTTGTAGGTAAATACTTCACCCGTAGCTTCTCCGCCGGATTCACCGCCGGACTCTCCGCCGCCGCCGCAGCCGGCAAGAGCGGTCAGAGACAGCGCCAGCACCATCATCAGCGCAAGCAGCTTCTTTGTTTTCTTCATACGATTCAACCTCCTTAGCAAATTTCAGAATTGCTTCTTAATATTCATAATACAGCCTTTATATAATTTTTACAATCATGTAAATTTTACATAAATTATCATAAAACGACGTTTTTCTCCAAAAGCAAAAAGAAAAGGCGTAAAAACGCCTTCAAAATCTAGGGAAATATGAAATTTTCATGAACTTTTGTTGAATTGTCTGACAAGTTTGAAATTTCAAGAAAAGAAAGGACGCAAACTGGATATACCGGCTGTTTTTCCCGTTTTACCGGTTATTTTTTTGCTCTTAAGCGCATCCTCTGGGCATGATCCAGAATCTTTTTGCGAAGCCGCAAATTTTCCGGCGTAACCTCTAAAAGCTCATCCTCCCGGATAAATTCAAGGGCCTGCTCCAGGCTCATGAGCCTGGGGGGCACCAGACGGATCGCCTCGTCGCTTCCCGCCGCCCGGATATTGGAAGCCTGCTTTTTTTTGCATACATTTACCACGATATCCTCGCTCTTTGGAGAAACGCCCACGATCATCCCCGCATATACCGGCGTCTGAGGCACGATAAACAGCGTTCCCCGGTCCTGCGCATTCCAAAGACCATAGCCCACCGCTTCGCCGGTTTCAAAGGCGATCAGGGAGCCGCCGGTTCTTGTGGGAATATCCCCTTTATAAGGCTCATAATCGTAAAACACCGAATTCATGATGCCTTCTCCCTTGGTATCGGTAAGGAATTCATTACGGTAGCCCAAAAGCCCTCTGGAGGGCACCAAAAGCTCCAGACGCATCCGGCTGCCAATGGGGTTCATACCGATCATTTCGCCCTTCCTGGGGCCCAGCTTTTCCATGACCGCGCCCACGGCGTTTTCCGGCACGTCGATCACCACTCTTTCGATGGGCTCGCATTTTCTGCCGTCGATGGTCTGAAACAGCACCCGGGGCGTTCCCACCTGGAATTCATAGCCTTCCCGGCGCATGGTTTCGATCAGGATGGAAAGATGCATCTCTCCCCGGCCCGCTACTGCGAAAGAATCCGTATTCAGTTCTGCCACCCTGAGGGACACATCCTTCAAAAGCTCCCGAAACAGCCTGTCCCTCAGATTGCGGGAGGTCACAAACCGGCCCTCCCTGCCCGCAAAGGGGCTGTCGTTGACAGAAAAGACCATTTCGATGGTAGGGGGAGATATCTCCACAAAGGGCAGCGGCTCCGCCGCCGATACGTCGCAGACGGTTTCCCCGATGGTGATGCCTTCTATGCCGGAAACAGATACGATATTGCCTGCCGTGGCTTCGGAAACCGGCGTTTTTTCCAGATTTTCAAACTGATAGATGTTGCTGATCTTTCCTTTATATGGGGCCGTCCTTTCATGATAATCGCAGACGATCACCTCCTGGCCCTGGCGCAAAACGCCTCTTTGGATCTTTCCGATAGCCATGCGGCCTACATATTCATTATAATCAATGGAAGAAACCAGCATCTGCACCGGCTGATCCAGCTCCGCCCGGGGAGGCTGGATATATTCCAGGATGGTATCAAACAGGGGCTGCATATCCGTTCCCGTCTCCTCCCAGGAAAGGGAAGCCACGCCTTTTTTGGCGGAGCAGTAAATAATGGGGGAATCCAGCTGCTCGTCAGAGGCGTTTAAATCCATCAAAAGCTCCAGGGTCTCGTCTGTTACCTCACCTGGCCGGGCGTCGGGCCTGTCGATCTTATTGACCACGATAATGACCCGGTGCTCCAGCTCCAGCGCCCGCTGCAGCACAAAGCGGGTCTGGGGCATGGGCCCTTCAAAGGCGTCCACCAAAAGCAAAACCCCATCCACCATTTTCAGTATCCGCTCTACCTCGCCCCCGAAATCCGCGTGGCCGGGGGTATCCACGATATTGATCTTCACACCCTTATAACGGACGGAGGTATTCTTTGCCAAAATGGTGATGCCCCTCTCCCGTTCCAGATCGCCTGAATCCATGACCCGTTCCGTTACCGCCTGGTTGTCCCGGTAAACGCCGGACTGCTTCAAAAGCTGATCCACCAGGGTGGTCTTGCCATGGTCTACATGGGCGATAATGGCGATATTTCGCAATGTTTCGTCTTTCAAAAGCTCACCTTCTTTTTTCATGCTCTTTATTCCTTATTCCTTCGGCCCGGGCCGCTTTGCCCGTTTGCTTTGCCGGTTTCTTCTACGCCCCGGCCTCTTCCGGTTCCTCCTGGGCCAGCATGGTTTCATACAGTCCGGGATAGCCCCGTTTAATGATAACGGGCCTTCCGTCTTCCCTTCTCAAAAAAGCCAGCCGGGTCTGTCCCGTGGCAAGGAGCTCTCCTGTTTCCTTTCGCAGGATCCGGTACCGGGCCGTTATGCTGGCGCCTCTGTAGGAAAGCACCTGGGTATGGATCTCCAAAAGATCATCATAGACCGCCGGTTTTTTGTATTCGCAGCTCAGGGACGCTACCGGCATCATAAAGCCCTTCTTTTCAATATCTCCATAGGGAAAGCCGATTTCCCTGAGCATCTCGCAGCGGCCAAATTCGAGATACTGCGCATAGTTGGCGTGATACACCACCCCCATGGCGTCGGTGTCGCTATAGGGTACGCGCATTTGCGAGACAAAGGTTTTTGTCATGGTTTTTCCTGCCTTTCCTTTCCTTTATCTTGTTTGACAGGCTCCGGCTTTTTCTCCGGATCCCCTTCAGACTCCCCTCCGGCGGCGCTTTTTTCTCCACCGCCGCGACACAAAAGAACAACCAGCGCCAGGGCTATCACAAGATAACAGGCCACTACCAGAGGCGTTCCTCCCAAAAGCCCCGCCAGCCATTCCATTACGCCCATTCCAAGGACGCCAAGGGCCACGCACAAAAAAATCGCGACGACCGCTTTTTTCTCCATTCCTCCAACAGACTCCTTTCTTCCGGCAGGCCAGACTTCATATAAACTTCAGATTCTCATAGCTTGCGGCAAATGCCAAAGATACAGTATAATATTTCCATACCCGCCGGCCCTTTTCATCAGGCCCCCGGCCGGTACCCTAACCATTCTATTATGACACTTTTCCTCCCAAAAGGAAATATGTAAAATCAAAAGCAACCCAAAAATGAATGAAAAAACACGCCGGCTATCTTAAAAGGTGGCCGTCAAAACAGAAAGGAAACCGCTTATGAAACATCATTTCCATCCCTTCGCAAAAAGAAAGGCCCTGCTCTGCCTTTTCGTTTTTGTCCTGGCCTTTCCCTTTATCTGCAGCCCTTCCGGCAGCTCTTCCGGGACGCTTCCCTCCCTTTCCTCTTCCCTGGTCGCCTATGGAGCCAGCGAAGATCAGACCCTCCGGGGCGTGTGGGTTTCCTCGGTCAAAAACCTGGACTACCCTTCCACGCCCACTACGGATACCGCCCGTCTTGAAAAGGAGCTGGAGGACATTGTAAAAAACACCAAGGAAATGGGTCTCAACGCCATTTTCTTTCAGGTCAGGCCCACCGCCGATTCCCTGTACGACTCGGACATTTTCCCCTGGAGCCGTTATCTGACAGGCACCCCGGGACAGGCTCCCGCCAATGGTTTCGATCCTCTTGAAACCCTTATCCAGCTGGCGCATCAGGAAGGCATCCAGGTTCATGCCTGGCTGAACCCCTACCGGATCACCCGGGACGGACAGACCGACTACCAGAGCCTGCCCCAAAACCACCCCGCCCGGCTCCATCCCGAATACACAGTGCAGTATACCGACCAGAACTATTACTTTGACCCAGGCCTTCCCCAGGTACAGGACCTTGTGGTAGAGGGCGCTCTTGAAATCGTGAAAAACTACGATGTGGACGGCATCCATCTGGATGATTACTTCTATCCGGGTACGGATTTCGACGACAAAGACACCTTTGCCGCCTACGGAAGCGGCTTTTCCCAAATCGACGACTGGCGCAGAAACAACGTCAACACCCTCGTCCAGCGGCTGGATCAGGAACTGCACCAGGCAAAGCCCGGCATTTCCTTCGGCATCAGCCCTTCAGGTATCTGGGCCAACAAAAGCTCCCTGTCCCAGGGCAGCGACACCAACGGAAAAGAATCCTATTTCCAGGCCTACGCGGATACCCGGCTTTGGGCAAAAGAAGGCTGGGTAGACTATATCGCACCGCAGATCTATTGGAACATCGGCTATGAAATCGCCGACTATCAGGTGCTTTCAGACTGGTGGTCCCAAACCTGCCGGGGAACCGACACCGATCTTTACATCGGCATCGCCGCCTATAAGTGCGGAAACGCCGATCCCGCAAGCCCCTGGCACGGCGCTTCGGAGCTGACCCGCCAGCTTTCCCTGAACGCTTCCAACGATCAGATAGCCGGAGAAATCTTCTTCCGCTACCGGTCTTTGCTGGACATCGACGGCGCACAGGAAGCCCTGAAGGCCTTCTACCTGGGCGAAGGATCCGGCGGGCAGGAGGAAAACGGGGAAAATCAGGAGCAAACCCCTGAGAATCCTTCCCAGGAGTCCATAACCTTTACCGACCTTGACCAGGCCCCCTGGGCCCGGGATTACATTTACCGCCTTGCCGGAGAGGGCATCGTTTCCGGCAAGGGCAACGGCCTGTTTGACCCTATGGCTACCCTGACCAGGGCGGAATATGTCACCATGCTGGTAAAAACCTTCGGCATCCCCCAGGAGGAGGGGCAGCTTTCCACCTATTCCGACGTTTCTCCCTCTCACTGGTCAAGCGGCATCCTGGCGGCGGCCCAGCAGGCGGGCATCCTGCCCCAGCCTCAGAGCCAGGGCAGCACCCCTTCCGGCCTTACCGGCCCCGGCAGCTTCAGCCCCGACCAGCCCATCACAAGAGAGGACATGGCTTTGTTCGCCTATAACGGCCTTGTTTACGCCGGTCTTTCCACCCAGGGGGAAAAGGATACCAGCTTTACCGACCAACATCTGGTTTCCGACCCTGCCAGGCTGACCGCTGTAAACGCTCTGGCAAGCCTTGGCATTCTAAACGGTTATCCGGAGGATCAGAGCTTCCGGCCCCAGGGAAACGCCACCCGGGCGGAAGCCTCCACCATGATCTGCGCTCTTTTGGATCATGTAAGGGCCGGCTGAATGACGCCCCTATCCGCCAAAAAGGCCTTTGATTTCCCATATGCGGCAAAAAATAGGATGGTGCAAATACGCTGCGCCATCCTTTGCTATCATTGCTTTTATTTGTGATTCTTCTGCTTATTACAGGGTCTTTCTTTGGGACTTTAACGCCACAGCCCGGCCCCCAAGAAAACGGACGCCGGGAAGAAGGCCCAGCCCAAAGCCTACAAGAGCCGGCAGGATCCATCCCACGCCCAGCTCATACCAGGGCAGAAGGGCCGCCGCTTCTCCCAGGGCGCCCAAAGACAGCTCCAAAGATTCCAGCCCGTTTAAAACGCCGACGGCAAAGGCGAAGATCATAGCCATGGCATAAGCCTCCGGTTTGCTTTTGAAAAAGCGGTCAAAAAAGGACAGCGCCACCATTACGATCAAGGGGGGATAGAGCATCATCAGCGCCGGGAGGGTATAATGGATCAGCTGGGACAGTCCCAGATTCGAAATCAGAAAGCTGAAAAGGCAGACCCCCGCCAAAATCCCCTGATAAGAAAACCGGGGCAAAAGCCCGTGAAAATAGTCGGAAAAGGAGGAGGCAAGACCGATGGCCGTGGTGAGACAGGCCAGCAGCACAGCCACTCCCAGAAGGATCACCCCTGCCGTCCCGTAAAAGGATGAGGTAAGCCAGGAAAGGAGCTGTCCGCCGTTTTCAAAAATATCCATGCTGGAGGTAACGGCTCCGGCGTAGCCCAGGGCCATATAGGTTATGCCAAGGCCCAGCACTGCGAAAAAGCCTGTAAGAAGGGTATAGCGGGCGATTCTTCTGGATTCTCTGATCCCGCTTTCCTTTACGCTGTTGATCACGATCATGGCAAAAACCAGAGCCGCCGGGCCGTCCAGGGCCAGATAGCCTTCTAAAAGGCCCTTGAAAAAGGGCATCCGGGCATAGTCTCCCACCGGCTGAACGATGGGGCCGGGAGGATGGAGAAGGCTCCCCGCGAAAATCAGCCCGATAGCCACAAGAAGCACCGGGGTCAGACATTTCCCCACGATATCCACCAGCCGGGAAGGATTGCGGCTGAGGAAAAAGGTGATCAGGAAAAAGACAAAGGTAAAGGCAAGGCAGGGGAAAAAAGCAGATGCGCCCTGGGGAAGGAAGGGCAAAAGAGCCATTTCAAAGGATACGGTGCCTGTTCTGGGAAGGGCGAACAATGGGCCGATCAGCAAAAACAGCACCACGCCAAGGGCCACGGAAAACCGCGGGCCGATCCGGCCCGACAGGTCATCCAGGTGACTGCCTGCCAGCACCACGGCGGCAATCCCCAAAACGGAAAGGCCCGCGTCGGTAAGAATAAAGCCGAATACGCCGGCCACAAAGGAAGTGCCCGCCTGCTGCCCCAGAGCCGGAGGGAAAATCATGTTCCCCGCTCCAAAAAACATGGCAAAAAGCATCAGCGAAAGGGAAAGTATTTTCCCCGCGCTCAGTCTATCTTTGGTTCCGGCCTTTTGTTTCATTTTTCCCCTTCCTTTCCCCTTTGCTTTATCTGTTCCGGCTTTGCCGGATCCTTTTATTTTCTCTTAAATTCAGCGATTTTCTGGACAACAGATTCATTTTAACGGATGCAGCGGACAAAAGCAATCCCCAAAACCACCAAAATCCGCCCCAGTCAAACAGAGAAGATCTGATAAAAGGAAAGACCGTAAAAAAACGGCCCCGCAAAAATGGCAGGGCCGCCAAAGCTTCTTACAAAATCATGAAAACCCTTCTCCCGCTCTTGCAAAGGGAAGGGGTTTGCCGTTACAATAAAAGAGCGGCGGCCTTGCCGGCCCGCCCGCCCAATCGACTATTACAGCCACCGGAGGACATATGAAACAGCAGGGAAGGCCATCCACAGGCCCGGGAAAAAATAAAAATGACACAGCCATGACCCTTGCCAAGGGCTTCGCGGTGGGCGCCACCATGCTGGTTCCCGGCGTCAGCGGCGGCTCTATGGCCATGATTCTGAACATATACGACAGGCTGATCTCGGCGGTCAGCTCCTTTTTGAAGCATAAACGGGAAAGCCTTCTGTTTCTGGGGCTGTTCTGCCTTGGCGCCTGCGCCGGCATGATCATCGTGGCAAGGCCCCTTCTGAAGCTTTTGCAGCTTTATCCCCAGCCGGTGATGTTTTTTTTCATCGGTGCGGTAGCAGGCGGTATCCCCATGATCTACCGAAAAGCCAGAGGCCGGGGCGTCACCTGGAAAAGCTTTGTCTATCCCGCCCTGGGCTTTGCCCTTGTCATGTCCCTGGCTTTTTTGCCCGAAGGCCTGCTTGCCGCCGATCCCGGAGACGGTCCCGCCGCCTGGGCCCTGCTTTTTATCGCCGGGCTTGCGGGAGCTGCGGCGCTGGTGCTGCCGGGCATCAGCATTTCCTATCTGCTGCTTCTTCTTGGCATGTACGATGAAACCATGTATGCCATCGGCCACCTTTACCTTCCCTATCTGCTGCCTCTTGGGGCCGGGCTGCTCCTTGGCACCCTTTTGTGCGCCAGGGCTCTGGAAAAAGCCATGGACCGCTATCCCCAGCCCACCTATCTGATCATCCTGGGCTTTATCCTGGGCTCTCTGGTTCAGGTTTTTCCCGGCTTTCCCGCCGGGCCCGCTTCCTGGGCGATCTGCCTGCTGACCCTGATCCTGGGCTATGCCGCCATCCGGGCCATTACCCGTTAGGCTCCTCTCTTTTTTACGCAAAAAACCGGCCGCCGGGGCCGGTTTTTATTTCTCACAAAAAGGGGGACGATTCCTTTTTATTCGATGGCGATGTGCTTTGTCTGTTCTACCTGAGGCTGGGTCATCTTGGGCACGTTCAGCTTCAGGATGCCGTCCTCAAATTTGGCGGATACGGCGTTTTCATCGATTTCATCGCCGATATAGAAGGTTCTGGAGCAGCTGCCCGTATACCTTTCTCTTCTGATATACTGGCCTTCCTTGTTCTGCTCATCCTTGTCAAGGCCCTTCTGGGCGGTAACGGTCAGATAGCCGTTTTCCAGCTTGGCTGTGATTTCATCCTTTTTGAAGCCCGGCAGATCGATGTCGAACTCATAGGATTTGTCGGTTTCTTTTACGTCTGTTTTCATGATGTTCTTGGCGTGTTTTCCATACAGGGGATTTTTTCTGCCAAAGAATTCTTTTTCAAAGGGTGTGTCCATCCAATC
>CALWZU010000049.1 GCA_944386095.1 uncultured Clostridia bacterium
CAAAACGGCGCCCTCAACAGGCTCGCTTACCAGTACGTTGTCCCCGCTGACACTGGCGGCCGCCGCTTCCTGGGCCGGCTCTTGCGCCTGCCCGTTTTCTTCCGCCGCCTTTTCCTCTTCACCGGCGCCCGGGGCCTCCTGCGCCGAAGCAGCTACGCTGTTTTCTTCTTCGAAAGGCCTCCCCTGACGAAGGGTCTCAGGCAAAGCGTTTTCTAAAAATTCCGCCGCCAGCCAGGGCATATCCTCCGACGGATCCTGCCTTATACCTGAGGTCTCATCCGGCTTTTCTTCCTCTTCCTGACCGAAAACCCGGGCCATCACCTCTTCCGCCTGCTTCAGCTGAGGCAGCAGCTGTTCCTTTTCCCAGCTTTCCGGAAGTCCCGCCTTCCCCATACAGAAAATGATCCCCGCCGCGATCAATATAAAAACGATCAAGCCCCATCCTTTTTTTCTTTTCGGCTGATACCTGCGTCTGGTTCTTTTCATGCCCCTCTCCTTACGTTCCCGGTTCCCATCGAAAAAGCCTTTCTTTCGAAAACTTTTGATTTTAAACGATCAAATCACTATATGTGACCGGCTAAGGATTTATGCCCCGGCATCTCAGCTCAGGTATTCCTCCAGCTCCTCCTTTGTCAGCTGGGGATGGATAGCCTGATTGATGCCTCTTGAAAGGATCACGGAAAACGCATCGATCACCGCATCGATATTTCCCGGCGTTACGATCATATCCTCTGAAACCTCTCTTTCCTGGCGGAGCAGCTCCTCAAAATCAGGAAAAACCCCCTCTCCCATATAATCCTCTACGATGCTGGCGGCGGAAATCACCGTAGGCACCCCGATTCCAATGACCTTTACCCCCAGGGTCTCCCGGTTGATGCCCCGCCTGAGATTTCCCACTCCTGCCCCCGGGCTGATACCGGTATCGCAAAGCTGGATGGTAGTGGTGATCCGATCCATGCTTCTGGCTGCCAGAGCGTCGATGGCAATGACCGCATCCGGCCCGATCTGCCGGGTAACGCCCTTGATCAGATCCAGGCTTTCGATTCCCGTATTTCCCATAACCCCGGGGGTTATGACGCTTACGTTTGTCAGCTTTCCGTTTTCCTTTTGGTCGAGAAGCAAAAATCGATGTCTTGTCACAAGGATCCTTCCCGCCGTTTTCGGTCCCAGGGCATCAGGGGTGATATTGTGATTGCCAAGACCGATAATCAATATTTTTGAATCCTTCCCCACCTCCAGCAGCTTCCCCAGCTGCCGGGCGAGAAGATCTGCGCAGGCCTGCTTCATCGCCCCTCCCATTTCGTTGACGGGAGGCATTTCAATGGTGATATACCGTCCCGGTGGTTTTTCCAGGGCCTGGCTTCCCCTCTGGTCCATCACATGGATCTCCGTCACCCTCATCCCACCGTGCTGACGCTGCTTCATCAGAATACCCGGCGCCTCTCCTCCCTGGTTTTCTTTGTACATCTGCCTGTTTTCCAAAGCCAGATCCGTTCTGATTTTGATCATTTGCCCACACCCTTCTTTTTTTTCTAGGGTTTCCACTCTTTCGCAAAATTATTGCTTGCATTTGAGGATTTTTTCAGATATACTTGGTGTTGCAATATTTGACCGGCAAGTCCGGCAAACGGAAAGTGGGGTGAAATTCACATGGCAAACATTAAATCTGCGAAAAAAAGAATCAAGGTCATCAACAGAAAAACAGCCCGTAACAGAAGAGTCAAGGAGCATCTGAAAACCGTTCTGAAAAATTTTGAAAACGCGGTAACAGAAGGCGACAAAAACGCTGCGGCGGAAGCGCTCAAACTGGCTGAAAAGAAGCTGATGCAGTCTGCGGCAAAAGGCACCATCCACAAGAACGCCGCCAGCAGAAAAGTATCCAGACTGACCAGACAGTTCAAAAAGGCTTTTGCAGAATAGCCAAAACCCGTTTTCCCCACCCCGCGCCAAAGGCGCCGCATACAAGTTCAGTATGCACCCATTATCAGAAAAGGACGGTGTGTCTCCCGTCTTTTTTCTTTTTTTGCCGTTTTTTCTTTGACGAATATCGCCTCGGTGATATAATAGTAAAGATATATCAAAACCAGGATATGGATTGCAAGGAGGCGTGTATTAGATGAAGGTATCATTTGCAAAAAGAGTCATGATTCAGGACTTCCAGGGAGAATTCGTAAAAAAAATGCTTAAGTCCGCAACCTCTCCCGACCTGATCCCCTTTTCCGGAGGTATCCCAAACCCGATTTCTTTCCCTGTTGAAGAAATGGAAAAGGCCGCCGAGGCGGTACTGGAAAAAAACGGCGTTCTGGCCCTTCAGTACAGCACCGCTCAGGGTTATCTGCCCCTTCGGGAATTTATCGCAAAACGCTACGAAAAAAAAGGAACCCATGTAACGGCGGAAGACATTTTGATTACAAACGGTTCTCAGCAGGCGCTGGACATTATCGCGGCAACCCTGACCGATCCGCAGGATGATATTTTGGTGGAGGATCCCAGCTATCTGGCGGCGCTGCAAACCTTCCACCTGTATTTCCCCAACATTCACACCGTAGAGTTGGAACAGGACGGCGCCAACATCCAGGAGCTTCAGTCCATTTTAAAAAAGCATAACCCCAAGTTTTTTTACATGATTCCGGATTTTCAAAATCCTACCGGCCTTACCTATACTCTGGAAAAAAGAGAAAAGGTGGCCCAGGCCCTGAAGGGGACCGATACCTTCCTGGTAGAGGACAGCCCCTACGGAGAACTGCGCTTCAAAGGAAAACAGCAGCCCTGCCTTCATTCCTTCCTGGGAGAGCAGTGCATCATGGTAGGCTCTTTTTCCAAAACCATTTCCCCCGGTATGCGTCTTGGCTGGATCTTGTGCACCCACAAGGAGCTTCGGGAAAAAATGGTGGAATACAAGCAGCTGGTGGACATGCACACCAACATTTTCGGCCAGATGATCCTAAGCGAATACCTGGCTCATAACGACTATGACAAGCACATTGAAAAGATCAAGGAATTATACCGTCACCAGGCGGAAACCATGATCCGGGAAATGAAGGCTCATTTTCCTTCCTCCGTTTCCTATACGGATCCGGAAGGGGGCATGTTCATCTGGGTTACCCTTCCCGAGGGCATGACAAGCATCCAGCTGACCCAGCGGGCGGAAAAAGCCGGTGTGCTGATCGCGGCGGGAGATCCCTTCTATGAAACAAAGCGCAATGTAAGGACCTTCCGTTTAAATTACAGCAACAGCTCCGATGAAGTGATCGTTAAAGGCATCCGGATCCTGGCTGATGAGATTCGGAAAATGCAGGAAGAAAAATAATCTTTTATACCTGAAAACCCTTAGATGCTTACCGCATCCCCTCGGCGCGGGGGGATGTTTTTTTACGGCGGAAAGGAAGCTGCTTCCATTTTGCGCCTTCAAAAGCTTTTCCGGCCGTCAAACAAACTTCCGTAATCAATATGGAAAAAACGGAAAATAGCGAATTTTTCTTCTTGCGCTGCCGGCAGGTCAATGGTACGATACACTAATAGGTTTGTCCGTGGTTTTTGCCCTTTAGAAAAGAGGAGAGCATATGCCGGATTCCAATGTCACAAAAAAAGCCCTTGCCGCTTCTCTCAAGGCGCTTATGAAAAAAGAGCCCTTCAGCAAGATCAGCATCAGCCAGATCTGCCAGGGCTGCGGCATGAACCGGAAAAGCTTTTATTACCATTTCCGGGATAAATACGACCTGGTCAACTGGATTTTCTATACGGAATTCCTTCTTTCCATCCGCCTTACAGACTATCAAAAGTCATGGGATTTTATGAAGGATATCTGTGCCTATTTTTATGACGAACGGGATTTTTATAAAAAAGCATTTTTGATCGAAGGGCAAAATTCCTTTCAGGAATTTTTTTCAGAAACCATCAAACCCTTTTTAGAGCAGTTTTCGGAAAATATTTTTCAAGATTCCGAGCACTTCCATAAAGAGGATCAAAGCTTTTACGTAACCTTTTTTTCCGATGCCTTTTTATGCTCCATCATCCGCTGGCTTACCAACGAAACGCAAAAGCTGCCCCAAAAATACCTGGAGCAGCTTCGAAGGGCAGCCCTTGGCTTTGCCATGAGCGTAATAAAAAATCCTCCCCAGGACGAGTAAACCCGGGAAGGATTCTTTCTGTCTTTTTTAATCCGGAAACGCCATGTCGGATATGATGTTTCCGATATAGCGGATGTCCCTAAAATAATCCATGACCAAAACGGGATAATCCGGCCTCTTTCTGGTCTGGCAAACGTAATCGTATACCACGGTTTCCTCCTGCCGGCTCTCATCTCCAAGAAAGAAAACCAGCGGCGCTCCGCAGGCGCTGTGGCGGCGCATGCACCGTCCCGACAAAATATCCTCTACCTGCTCCGGTCTTTTGTATTGCTGATATACGCCGCAAAGGCAGCCGCATTTTTTCAGCTTTTGAAAGACCTTTTCCTGCTTTGGCGTCTCATTTTCCGTCAAAATCAGCACATTATGGCAGCAGCAAAGCTGCTGGATAAGCGTGTCGGAAAGCAGCGAGGAAGGAATGAAAAGCAAAAAGGCGCAGTCCTCCTCTTCAGTGAAAAGAGACGAAAGCCGGTCAAGATCCCGCCAGCCTTCTTCCCTCAGCAAAAAAGCATACACCATCACGCCCTGCCTTTTCCGCTTTTCGATCAGCTCGTAAAAAGCTTCCCAGGAGGTCTCTCTTCCGCCATTTTGAGGATAAAGATTCATACACCAGGAAAGGGCTTCTTTTTCCCTGCGGATTTTTTTTGTGCCTACCGTCCAGCTTTGCCAGCCCAAATTGACCGCAAAGGTTTTCAGCGTCCTTTTGTCGGCCTGCCTGACAAGACCGCGGAGCAAATCAAAATACGGACAGGGCTCCTGCTTTAAAACCTCCTTGGCAACCTTGAAAAAATGCTGCTGAAATTCTCCCTGAGCCAGCTGCTGGCCTAAATCCAATATCTTCCTGACGCAGCGTTCCGGATCGCTTTCCAGCTCCTTAAACGCTCTTTGCGCTACGCAATCCACCATCACATGGGTATAAGATGCTCCCTCTCCCATCCCGGGCACCCCTTTCAAACGAACTTTATCATGCCGCCGGCCTTCGGCCCGGCATACTTATGTCCTCTATTATATTGCCTTCCGCCTCTTGTCGAAAGGGGCAAAAAAAGAACTGTGTCCAAAAACCACAGTCCTTTTTCATTTTCAAGGTTTTTTTATGAAAATTTAACGGGGTTTGCTTATTTTACTTCAGAAGCCCACAGGCCGTGAAGATTGCAGTATGCATAAGCTTTGACCGCTTTTTCTCCTGCCAGCTGGAATTCCGCTTTAGGAGCGCCGGTATGATCCAGGGTCTTTCTTTGTACGCCTTTATCTGTCTGAAGGCTGATCCAGGCGATATGATGCTCCTCTGTCATGGGATGAGCAACGCTGCTGACTTCTACCGTCACCTTGCCGGCTTCTTCTTTTACTACGGGGACATGCTTTTCCACCGCCGCATCTGTTGTGTTGGGCTTGAGCTCTGTCATTTTCTGGCCGCAGCACATCATCGGTACGCCGGAAGCTTCCACAACCTCTACCAGATTACCGCAGTGCTCACATACAAAATATTTTACGTCTTTCATGATCCATTCTCCTTTCCATTTATCAGAACGTATTTGTCCCTTTTATCGATATAATTATACTATTATCAGTAACTATTATCAATAGGAAATTGATATTATTTTGAAAAAATTTTATTTATACCGCACCGCCGCAGTCATTGCAGGATTTTTTCAAAGCAGAAAAGTCGGGCGCTGTGCCCGGCCGGAATGTATCCTTTTTATTTTACCTGTGCTTCGTCCTGGGAGGATCCTTCTCTCAAAGCCTGGGAACCATACCCTTTATCAGGCTTCATCAGCTCTTCTACCGCAGTCGCAAGCCCCGCCAGTCCCTGAAGCTCTGAGGGTATGATGATCTTCGTGGCTCTTCCGTCAGCGGCTGCCGCAAAGGATTCCAGTCCCTTTAAAGCGATGATTTCTCTGTTGGGGCCGGCGTCCTTGAGCATTTTGATACCGTCCGCCGTGGCCTTTTGCACCATCAGGATCGCTTCGGCCTCCCCCTCGGCCTGTTTGATGGCCGCCTGCTTTTCGGCCTCCGCTTCCAGGATTTTCGCCTCTTTCTGGCCCTCGGCGATCAATATCGCCGATTTCTTTTCTCCCTCCGCCCGGAGAATCGCTTCACGGCGTTCCCGTTCCGCTCTCATCTGCTTTTGCATGGCCGTCTGGATATCCTTTGGAGGCAGTATGTTTCGTACCTCTACCCGGTTGATTTTGATGCCCCAGGCATCCGTGGCCTCATCCAGCACGATCCGGATCTTGGAATTGATGATTTCCCGGCTTGTCAGTGTACCGTCCAGCTCCAGCTCGCCGATGATATTTCTGAGAGTTGTGGCGGTAAGGTTTTCAATAGCCGCCATGGGATTTTCCACCCCATAGGTATAAAGCTTGGGATCGGTGATCTGAAAATAGATCACCGTATCGATTTCCATAGTAACATTGTCCTTTGTGATCACCGGCTGAGGCGGGAAATCGATCACATGCTCCTTCAGCGAGATCTTCTTGGCGATTTTATCGATCAATGGAATTTTCACATGAAGGCCCACCTGCCAGGTACCGTTATAGGCCCCCAGACGTTCGATCACATATGCCTTTGCCTGGGGCACGATCCTGATATTTGTCACAATCAAAACCAGAACCAGTATTATCAGCAGTATAACCAGAATCATTTGATTTCATCCTTTCTTTGACAGCAAAAAAATATCCCTTTGCCTTTCTTGCAAGTAGCCGTTGCCGGCGGTTTACCTCTTTAGCCTTTTCCTTTATCAGCCTTCCTCCGTTGGGGCGGCGTCCTTTTTTTCCTTTACCACCTTCAGCGTCACACCGCTTACCTCCACAACCCTGACCGGCTCCCCCTTCTGAATATGCTGGGAACCATCCGCAGCGGCCGCCGACCATACCTGTCCCTCCAGACTGACCTGGCCCTTTCCGTAGCGGGGAAAATCCTCAAGGGCGATGGCCGTCTTGCCCGGAATGCTCTCTACATTGGTTTTTTCCCTGCCGATCCTGAGCTTTTTCTGGGCGATAGGCCTTGTAACCAACACAAGCGCAAGGGATACCAAAAGGAACAGCAGGATCTGCGCCGGAAGAGATGCTCCGAAAAACGCCGCGACGCCGGCCGCGACGGCGCCCCCGGCAAACCAGATGCTTGTAAGCCCCAGGGTCAGCGCCTCGATCAGGGCCAAAACCCCGGCAGCTGCCAGCCATATCAAATATGTCTCCGCCATTTCTCCTCCTCCCCTCTTCTTTTTTATATTCTAGCATAAAAAGCCTGTCCCGGCTCATTACAATCCTGTTTCATCTCTGTCAGATTCCGGTAAAGCCGACGCCTGAGGCCGCCTGAGCATACAGGTGCAGGCGATATCCACCGTCTCGTCCTCTACCCTTTTGATAACCTCAAAGCCAAAGCGTTCAAAAAGGGGCCGGTTCAGATCATTGTGCATTTCCAGCGTAATGGGGATGTTGACCTTGTCGCAGGCTCTGATAACGGCGCTCATAAGCGTCCGAAAGGCGCCGCTGCCTTTTTTGGCCGGATCGACCCCCACCGCCAGCAGATGAAATCTCTCTCCCTTTATCATATCCCGGTACCATTCTCCCGGATTGATCTTTGCCAGAAATTCCGCGTTTTCTCTTAAAATATCGCTGTCGGCCTTTTCAAGGATCCTGCGCACATACTTGCCTGTCATCATCGCCACCGACACCAGCTTCATATTGGTAATGTCCTTATCCGAATAACCGATAAAAAACCCGCCGCCTTCCTTCAGGTAAAAAACCGCCTTCCGGGATGCGTAAACCTCCAGCTGCCCCAGGCACTGGGCGTGAAAGATTTCCCTGGCTCTTTGGAGCTTCATGCCGTCCATTTGCAGACGGGTGCAGGGATCCCCTATAAACAGATCCGTCATCAGCTCGCTGTATTCCTTCAGCTGAGGCTTTTTCATCAGCTGGATCTGAGGATCCTTCAATAAAACGTGTAATACCTTGCTCATCTCCTGACTCCTGTTCCTGTTTTACGGGCCGGATCACCCGGAGCCCTTTTCCTATCCAAAAATTTACGGCTTCATCAGTTTACGGCTTCATTATACACGATGCCTGGGGCAATGACAAACGGGAAGGGCTTTTTTCCCCGGGAAAAACACCGCAAAAAAGTCCCCCAATCCCCTGAAAACCCTTTTAACAAAAAACGACCTTCCGGGACAGCGGCCGTCCCGGAAGGCGCCTGCCATCTATGGCCCCATCCCGCTCTTTATAAACGCCGGATTTCCTCCAGTACCTGTTTGCGTTTTTCTTCTATCCCCTCAAAGTCCATATACGGCGTATACCGCCCCTCCAGCACATCATGCTCCGCCTTGGCGGCGGCAAGGCATTCCAGGCCCTCCTCCAAAAGCTGCCTTATCCTTTTTTGCAGCCTCAGAATATCCTGCCGGGCCTTCTCGTAGTATTCCGGTTTTACGTATTGCCTCAGATCGATCAGACTGCTTGCCGCCGGACGGATTTTGTGATACGCATTTGATGTGACAAAGAAGGTGGAAATCTCCGGAATCAAAAGATGCTCCAGCTTATTTCCGGGATCCATGGGGCAGTAAAAGCAAAGGGCGTCGTATCCCCGGCGCAGGGCGCTGTCCCGGAAGGTTTCCAAAAGGCCCGCCCCTTCAAGTCCCACATCGGTCTCCAGCACATATATATTGCTGCAATTTTCCGCCAGGACCTGGAGCTGATTTTGAAAACCGGCAGGGGTCAGGGCGCTGGCAAAAAGCCTTTTGCACTTCCCCTCCCGGCTTGCCAGCTCCCTGTGGGCCAGCTCACGATAAACGATAGCCGCCGTATTTTTATATAATTCCTCTCTTTTCAGGCCCTTTTGAAAAATCCTGGAAAGCTGCCGGTATAAAGCGCCCGCAGCCTGAAAATAGCTGTATGCCTGTTCAAAACGGCCTTTGATTATTTCACCGGACAAAACAATCGCCTCTTTCTGCTTACGCAGGCTTTTTTCCTCCCAGTATGCGCCCAGGTCGATGATCTGATCTACCGCTCCGGGATTAAGAGGATCCACCACATGGGGCGCCGTCGCGTCTACAATGGCGATCTGTTTTTCCAAAAGAATCAGGCCGTCCAGGCTGTCCGGATCGGAGGAGCATAAAAGATAATCCATATCCCAGCCCTCCTCCTGAAGCGCCGCAGCGACCTTTTTCATAAAGGTGGATTTTCCCGTTCCCGGGCCTCCTTTCAGGCAGAATATTTTACGGGCCGTTTTTTGATCCATGATCTGATCATAATAAGAAAAAAAACCTTGGGGGGTATTGTTGCCCGGATAATACCTTCTTTCCTTTCCCTTCACCAGTCCACTTCCTTTCCGTGAAAAACAAAAGCGGGCCGCAAGAAAAAAGGCCCGCGCCTACACGGCTAGTATATGCAGAGGAAAGAAAAAAAGCATAAGGAAATTTAAAATCGGAATATCACGCCTGCCGCAGCTGAAAGGGCGATATAAAAGACCGGATGCCTGGGAAACCGGTTTGTGGCGTATAAAAGCACCCCAAACAGGATCACGGCCTTCCACACAAACAGATCCTGCACATTTCCGGTAGCGGCAAAAGCAGGAAGGTTTAAAACGGCCACCTGAAACACCTCAAGCCCCGCAAGAAAAATCAGAGCCGTCACCACCGGACGCAAACCGGAAAAAACGGTGATCACATAGGGGCTCTGATGAAAGCTCATCAGGAATTTCGCGATCAGGATAATGATGATCACAGAGGGCAAAACAAGGGCGCCTGTGGCCGTAAGAGCCCCGGGAATCCCCGCTACATGAAAGCCCACGTAAGTGGCCATATTCACGCCGATGGGGCCGGGAGTGGCTTCCGCCACCGCTACCATATCCACGATCGTCCCTGCGTCGAGCCAGTGGGGATAGGCCTGGGCCAGGTCGTATAAAAACGGAAGCGTCGCCAGCCCGCCCCCTATGGCAAACAGGCCGATCTTAAAAAACTCGATGAAAAGAAGCAGATATACGCTCAACGTCCCTGCCTCCTTCCCAGATACAAAGCCTGAAGCCCGATCCCCCCAAGGATCACAATGACAAGGATCAGGATGGTGGGGACATCCGCAACAAGGGCCGCCGCCAGGGCCGCTCCGAAAAGCAGCATTCCTGCGGCGTTTTTTACGCCGGTTTTCCACATTTTTATGATGGCGTTAAGAATCAGGACCGTAACCGCCACACGAATGCCGGCAAAGGCATGCTGCACCCACTGGATGTGCATAAAATTTCTGATAAAAGCCGCGATGATGATAATGATGATCACAGAAGGGGTGATGACCCCAAGGGTCGCTACCACCCCTCCCAGTATCCCCTTCCTGTTATAGCCGATAAAGGTGGCCGTGTTCACCGCGATGACTCCCGGCGTACACTGGCCGATAGCAAAATAATCGATTACCTCTTCTTCTGTGGCCCATTTTTTTTCATCGACGATTTCCTTTTGAATCATCGGCAGCATGGCATAGCCGCCTCCGAAGGTAAAAGCGCCGATTTTGCAAAAGGTGGCAAAAAGCTCCCATAATTCCTTCATGACCTATTCCTCTCCGCCTCCTCCCAGCCGGCTGTTTCTCAGCCTGTCCCGGGCTTTCTCCATACTGTCCAGAAAGTGCTTCATTTTTTCGTGCCTTTCTTTTTCCCCCTCCTGCTCCTTTTCCTCCTGGGGCATACGGGGCATGGACATAGTAGTGGTCATGGATTTGGAGCAGGAATTAAAGGAATGGATAAATACGGATGTATTAAAGGAAATCCATTCGGATTCACTGACATACCAGCAGGGAGGCGAGACGGAAAGCTTCTCGAAATGGGCCGCCCAGCGCTCCGCCAGCTCGAAGGCGTAAGCATAGGGTAAAATATCATAAAAATACTGAGGATTGTCCCTCATAAGCGCCGTCAGTTCATCGGGCCTGGCCGTTTTAATGAATTCCCTGAAGCCGAAAAGCCTTCCCATCAGGTACCGGCTCCGCTTTGTCCGTTTACGCATCAGAGCGGTCATCAAAAGGCAGACAAAAGAGGAAAGGCAGGCCAAAACCGATGCCGATTCCAGGTGATACCAGTGCAGGGACAGAGCCGTCATCCCGGCCGCAAAGGCCAGGGCCAGAAAAAAAGGCAGCACAAAGCCCAGGCACTTCTGCTTCACGGAAGCGTTTTCCCATTTGTCTCCCATCAGCAGAACCGGTAAAAAACAGCACAGGGAAAGGATACCCAAAACCCCGAACACGCCGGTATGCTGGGCGGGTAAATAAACGATCCCGGGGGCGACCGCACCCAAAACCACAAAGGGCGCAGGGATCAGAAGAAAGCTGATAAGCCTTGTGATCCGCGAAATAACGGTAAACTGCCGGTAGCTGCGGTCTGTGCGCATATGGCTTACAAGCTGGGAATTGGCCTGCGAAAAAATCCTATAAAAGCTCCCCTGAAGAGCGCTCAGACTCACTTTGTCCCCCGCCGCAAACAGCCCTTCAAACATGGTTTTTTCATACTCCCTGGCATGAGGACCCAAATGTTTCTGACGAACCAGGATGAAATCTTTTTTGTCCTTTTGCTCTATGATCAGCAGCCCCTGATTCGCCCAGTATATAATCATGGACACCAGATCATTGCTGTCGCTGGAGCCCTCCGCAAGATATCCCGCCTCTGCGGGGGTCATATCCTCGGGAGGCTGGCTTTGCAGCCGTTTGATGATTTTCACATCCCGGCCTGTCAAAAGCCACAGGATCACGCAAAGGGCGGGAGCGGCCAGAATCATCAGAAAAAGAAGCAGCGTAGGGACAAGCATGGTTTTTTCACCTGAAAAATATCCCTCCGGCAGGGAAATCCAAAGAGCCAGGCCTTCCCCGGGTTCATAGCCTCTGTCAAGAGAAGCGGAAATATCCAGCCCCTCTACGGAAAAAGTAACGCCCCCGGGACTTTGCCCCCCCTCTCCCAGGGTATAAAAGCGAACGTTTTCCGGAGGAAAATCCTTTGGCATGCTGACCGTCACGGTGCCGGAAGAAATTCCCCTTTCATGGCCGGCGGGGATCATATCCCAGTAAACATGATCCATTAAAGGATCCCCATCCTCTCTCAGAGCGGCGTCATAGCGGATCCGATAAACCTGCTGGCCCTGGAGGTACTCCCGGTTATCGCCGATTTTCAAAAGGATATGATCCGCTTCCTTTTGCGTGGTGAAATCATAGCCCGGCACCTGGATATTGGAAACATCCAGCCTGTAGGTCCTGCTTACCTGCTTTCCCTCCTGGTGAGAGGTAACGGTCTGGGCTGTGGGGATCAACACCTGGATTCCATAGCCGGGCTGGGTAAACACCACTTTTTGCATAATTTCCACATGAAAGGAATTATCTTCCTCTACTTTAAGGTCTGCGTTATAGGCCGTCGTCTCATAGGTTTCCCCAAAGGCGGGCAGAGCCGACGCGCCTGTGAAGCAAAGGAAAACAAATAAAAATAAGAAGGATTTTCTGAAAAATCTCATGAATGAATAACCTCTTTGTCCTATCTCATATCCAAAACAAAGATAACATCCCTTTGTCCTACCACGGGTTTTCTTCTCCGATTTCTTTCATTTCCTCATAAAAAGCCGCCGTAGCCATTTCCATATAGGTGACAAGGACCGAGCCGATCAGAATCCCCGCCACGGAGCTTAAAACATACAAAAGAGCCCCCGCCTGCGCCGGAACCACCAGTCCGATCACGCCGCCGATCACGGCCCCCAGGACAAGGGCAAGAATTCCCCAGCCGATAAAGGACAGATGCAAAAGGAACAGCTTCATCTTATTGCCCACCATCATCATCTTGCTTTTGGCAAGACAGGTGCCCGCGTCGTATTCCGGATGATCATGCATAACATAAAAGGCCATGGAATACCGGTACATGGCGATGATCCCGGGAATCAAAAACAACAGGGACCAAAGAAAGCTAAACAGCAAGATCAGAAAGCCCAGGAAAAAGGCGGTAAAGAATTTTTCAAACCCGGAAAAAACCTCCAGGGTATCGGGCTGCTCTCCCCTTGAGAATTTCAGGATATAGGCGGCAAAGCCAAGGCCCGCCGGGCCGTATACCAGAAGATAGTAAAGGGTGCCCAGCATTCCTACCTGCCCTCTTCCCGTCATGCTCAAAAAATATATAATAAAGGACATGGCGCTCATGATAATGGTGTATACCAAGCAGGCAGTCGCCACCCTAAACCAGTTTCCCCGCAGCTTTTCCCACGCGATTTTTCTAAAATAGGACGCAGGCTGTGTAATAAGTTTGTGTTCCATTTCTTACGACCTCCTTATGCAGACTCTTTTTCTATCTTATTTATTATATATTACTTCTGCATTTCCCCTTGTTACATTATGATTACATTATGCTTTTTTCAGGTGCAAAAAAGCCTATGGTTTTTGTAAAGCCTAAAAAATACTCTCCGCCCTCAAGGGCCGCCGGGGATCCTTCATTGCGGCCCGGGGCTTTTTTTGCTATAATGGATCTGTCATAATAAAAAAGAAAAACAAAGGGGGCAAAGTCCCCTGCCACAGGGAGGTGTCCTTATGAATCAAGTTATCACCATCGGAAGAGAGTTCGGAAGCGGCGGACATGAAATCGGACTGAAGCTGGCCCAGCATCTGGGCATCCCCTTTTATGACAATGAAATCATTTCCCTTGCCGCCAAGGAAAGCAATATGGCCGAAAAGTTCTTTGAACAGGCAGAGGATAATCCTCCCAACCGTTATTTCCGCCCCACCTATATGGTTTATGAAATCCCCATGTCCGACCAGGTCTTTCTCTCCCAGTCCCGGGTCATCAAATACCTGGCGGAAAAAGGCCCCTGCGTCATCGTAGGCCGGTGCGCCGATTATGTGCTTTCCGATCACGATACCATCGATCTGTTTATTTACGCGCCTATGGAGGAACGCATCCACCGAAAGCTCTCCATGGACATCGGCGTTCCCGCCGAAAAAATGGAAGCCCACATTAAAAGCGTAGATAAAAAAAGGGCAAAGTATTATAACTACTATACGGATAACCGCTGGGGCGAGGCGAAAAACTACAATCTGTGCATCAACAGCGGAAAAATCGGCGTAGACGGCAGCGTCACCCTGATTGAAGAATATCTGCGCCTGTTTTACGAAAAATAACCGGCGATCTCCTTTCCCGGCCCTGGGCCTTTCCTCCATCGAAAAACCCTCCGGCATCTTGAACCGCCCCCAAAAGTCAGGCCTGAAATCTAACGGTTGGGAGGTCGGTTCATCTTCAACAATCCGGAGGGTTTTTATTATTTGTCTTTTCTTTTCCTTTCGTTTTACAGCTGACGGAAGAGGTTGACCATTTCGATGGCGCCCAGGGCGCAGTCATAGCCCTTATTGCCCGCCTTGGTTCCGGCTCTTTCAATGGCCTGTTCGATGGTATCGGTAGTCAAAACCCCAAACATTACCGGCATCCCGGCGCTGAGGGAAACCTGTGCGATACCCTTTGACACCTCGGCGCAAACATAATCATAATGGCTGGTATTGCCCCGGATCACCGCCCCAAGGCAGATCACCGCATCGTAGCGCCCGCTTTGGGCCAGCTTCTGGGCGGCTACGGGAATCTCAAAGGCCCCGGGCACCCACACCAGATCCACATCCTCTTCCTTCACATCGTGCCTTTTCAGCCCGTCCAGGGCCCCGCCGATCAGCTTAGAGGTAATAAATTCATTGAATCTCGCCGCAACGATCCCTACCTTGATTCCCGATGCCGTCAGCTTTCCTTCAATCGTTCTCATATGTTCCTCCTTATTGTTTTTGTATCATTTTTTTGGTTGTTTTTCAGCGGCCCGTCAGCCTATTTTGCCTGGGACCAGCTGGTTGCCGCCGGGCAGGAATAGGTGAGCATGTGGCCCATTTTTTCTTTTTTCGTCATCAGATACGCCTCGTCCTCCGGATGCAGCTCCATCTGGATCGGTACCCTTTCCACGATTTCAATTCCATAATCGGAAAGCTCCTCGATCTTTTTGGGATTGTTGGTCAAAAGCCTGAGCTTTCTGATACCCAGATCCAAAAGGATCTGGGAGCCTGTGCTGTAATCCCGCAGATCCGGCGCAAAGCCCAGCTTCAAATTGGCCTCTACCGTATCCAGGCCCTGGTCCTGAAGCTCATAGGCCTTCAGCTTATTGATCAGGCCGATGCCCCGGCCCTCCTGCCGCCGCTAAACCGTCGCCCCCCGGCCCTCCTTGGCGATCT
>CALWZU010000050.1 GCA_944386095.1 uncultured Clostridia bacterium
TGCTGGTCCTTCCCGGGAAAACCTATTCGAAACGGTAACTGGAATTTATTTTGACCCATGAGATGACCCATCTTTTGCGCCAGGACATTTTTTACAAGCTGGCGCTGTTTACCGTAAGGGCTCTTCATTGGTGGAACCCTCTTGTGCACCTGATGGTGCGCGCCGCCCTTTCCGATATGGAGATTTCCTGCGACAGCCGGGTTTTGGAAAAAGAGGACAGGCAGGCAAGGAAGGACTATGGTTATCTGATTTTGCGAATGGCGCAGAAAGAGCCTGAGGCGGGGCTTTCACAGATTTCCACGGGCTTTGTCAGAACCGGAGGCGCGCTGGCTTTCAGAGTGGAAGGGATTTTGGATACCCGCAGCAAAAGAAAGGGCGTTTTCGCCATGGCGCTGGCGGCGGCGCTGGTGCTTTTTTCAGGCTCTCTTTTTACCTTCGGAGGCGTAGAAGGGACTTCGGAGCAGCCCGAAGGCCTTTTGGGGGGAAGTGCGGCAAGTGCTTTTACCCAAACCGAAAGGGCGGGAATGGAAAGCGCCGGTGCTTTTTCCCAGGGGCAAAGCGCCGGTGCGGCAGTGCAAATACCCGGCGGGGATACCGCGCAGGCGGCCACGGAGGATCCCTCCGTGGTGGTGATCGATCTGGAAAAGCTGGGAGGCGGCCGGTAAAAGCCGGGAAGGCAAAATGAAGCGCCAAGGGGGCATAGGCTATGAAGGAGAAGACGCCTGTAAAAGCAGGTGCCTGCAAGGAAGAAAATCAGGGAAAAGGCCCTTGGAAAAGGGTGAAGATCAGGAGGACGGCCACTCTGATGCTCCTGGTCCTTTTCTTTTTTTTGTCCGGCTGCGCCGGCGCTTCTGATACAATGGAAATGCCGGAACCGGGAGAGGCGGTAAAGGTGCAGATCGCCGATTTTCCCATATATTTCAATCAGGTGAAAATCGAAAACGCCACAAGAATGTATCCGGTGCTGATTTATGAGGGCATCCCTTATTTCCCCATGACCTATTATGATTGCCGGCTGATGGGTCTGGAAACCATCTCTACCGCCAAAGAAGGCTTTCGTGTGGCCAAGGCTGCCGTCAACTGGGATTTAAAGGACAAATATCAGTCAGAGCAGAAAAACCAAATGGAAGAAACCGCATGGAGGGCCCAGGTTCCCGTGGAAATCAACGGGCAGACCCTTGAGGAAAGCCAGCTTGGCGCACCGGTGCTGTTTTGCCGGGGCATTTTGTATTTTCCCCTTATTGCCGATTATCTGCAGCAGGCCTTTGGGTGGACCTATAGCTTTCAGCAGGAGGAGGGCCTGCGCCTTTCCACAATAAGGCAGGGAGCCGGAGCGGGAGAGGTGGATCTGGCCATAGGAGAAAATGAGGATGGAAGTAAAGGGGCGTTTTTGGTAACGGAGGGCACCTTTTATTATCAGGGGCAGGATAACGTGATCTATGAAACCGGCGTGGGACGGGCTGCTGAAAGGATCCCCCGCTACGACCTTGGAAAGAATCCGGATGGAAGCCTGACGGAGGCGGAGCTGTATCAGGAGGATGAAAGGGTGATCCTTTCATATCTTATCAGGGAACAGGACGGGCTTTCCCGGGCGAGGATCTGGCTTAAAGAGGATGGAAGCAACCAGGCTCTTGGGTATTTTGAAAGGGATTATTCCCGGCTTTTTTCGGGATTTGAAGCGATTATAGATCAGAGCCTCCCTCTTGAAGCGGGAAATCTGTATATCCTTCAGGGAGAAAGCCCGCAAGATCCCAGGCCTGTGGGAGAACAAGGCATCTTCTACGGCTGGGCCTGCCAGCAGGATCCTTCAGGAGGCGTTTCCGGGACCGAAAGCCGCCGGATGTACCTTCTGGGAGAGGAGCTGTACCTGCTTGGAGCAGAAAAAACGAAATCCGGCATATTGGACAGCGGCGTATACCGGGTAAACATCAGAACCGGCCGGACCCAGCGGGTAACGGAAGGGGGCGCGATGGATTTTCTCATGGAAGGGGAAAGCCTTTTGTACCGGGATCAAAGAGGATATATTTACCGGATCGATGAGGTGAACGGGGAAAATGCCCGCCCGGAGAGGCTTACACAGGACAGGGCTTCTGATTTTGTGGCATTAAATGATACGGTATACTATATTAATGTAGATCAGGAGGGACAGCTGTACGGAACGGGAAGGGAAGAGCCCTACAATCCGGGAGGGGTCGTGAAGGAGCTTTCCGTTTCTCAGGGATATCTGATCGCGGTATTCGAAGACGGGCTGGGGGGCGAGTATAAGCTGATGATCCTGGACGGAGAGGGCCAGGCGGTGTATCAGACCATCGAGGAGGTTCTGACGGCCGCCATTGATCAGGGTAAGATCATTTTTCTGAAGTAAGGAGTAAAAGGCCATGACGCAAACACAGCAAAAAGGACAAAAGGCCACGATCTTCGTATCGGTTTTGACCTCTTATATCACCACCTTTACAAGCAGCGCGCTGAATCTTTCCGTTCCGGATATCGGGACCCAGTTTCATATCAGCGCTGCGCTGACGGGGTGGATCGTAACAGGATATATTCTCAGCTCATCGGCCTTTTCCGTGCCCTTCGGCAGGCTGGCGGATCTGGCCGGCAGGAAAAGGATTTTGATAGGGGGGATCGGGATTTTTGCCCTTTCTTCCTTTGCCTGCTGCTTCGCAGGCTCCTTTGGTGTGCTGCTGGCCTTGCGGATCCTTCAGGGACTGGGCGCCGCCATGATTTTCAGCACCAACATCGCCATGCTGGTGGGAGCCTTCCCGCCGGAGCGTCAGGGAGGTGTGCTGGGACTTTCCACAGCCTCTACCTATATCGGCCTGTCAAGCGGGCCGGTGATCGGCGGCATTCTGAATCATCAGGCAGGCTGGCATTCGGTTTTCCTTGCTACGGCTCTTCTCAGCGGCGTAGTCTTTTTCGCCGCGGTAAAGCTGCTGCCGGAGGAAAAAAAGCAGGAAAGAGAAATAAAACCGCAGGATCGGGACGTAAAGGGAAACTGCCTTTATGTGCTGACTTTGGGATTATTGCTTTACGGCTTTTCCAGCGTTTCTCAGGGAATCCATGGATGGATATGCGCAGGGGCAGGGCTGGCTTTGCTGTGGGCCTTTATCAGACATGAGCAGCAAGCGCCCTCCCCTGTGGTGCAGGTGCGTTTTTTCCGGGAAAATCCCGCTTACTTTCTTTCCAATCTGGCGGCCCTTTTGAATTATGCCGCTACCTTTGCCATCAGTTATGTGCTTTCCGTTTACCTTCAGGTTGCCCAGGGCTTTGATTCTCAGACTGCGGGGCTGATTTTGATCTGCCAGCCGACGGTGATGGCCGTTTTGTCTCCCTATGCGGGCAGGCTTTCCGACCGGGTTTCTCCGTTTTTACTGGCTTCGATAGGGATGGGCCTTTCGGCGGCAGGGCTGCTTTGGTTCTCTTTTTTGGAGGTGGAAACGCCTCTTTGGTTTGTCATCACAGGCCTTCTGATCGTGGGAACGGGCTTTGGCTTTTTTTCTTCGCCCAACACCAACGCCATCATGTCCTGCGTGAGCCGGGAAGATTCCGGCGTAGCCTCCTCCCTTCTTGCCACCATGCGGACGGTGGGCCAGACAAGCAGCATGGCCCTTGTGACCCTTGTGTCGTCTTTATGCCTGGGACGGCATACCTTTGAAACCGCCTCCGCCGGAGAAATGGCGCTGATGGCCCATGATACCTTCCTTGTCTGCGCAGTCATCTGCGGAGCCGGAATCCTGGTTTCCGCAGGAAGAAGAGGGAAAAAAGAAGCCGGGAGGAAGTGAGAAAAAGAAAAACGCCTTATTCAGGCGTTTTTTCCACATATTCTTTCATTTTTTCAAAGACCTCCTGGCTGAGGATATGCTCCATACGGCAGGCGTCTTCTTCTGTGAGAGAAGGGTCAAGGCAAAGCGTTCTGCTGAGGAAGGCGGTAATGGTCTTATGACGTTCATAGATGCTTTCCGCTTTTTTTCTTCCTTCCGGAGTCAGGCTGATTTGACCGATTTCATCCATGGTAATCATGCCTTCGTTTTTCAAAATTCCCATGGCCCGGCTGACGCTGGGCTTGGAAAAGTTCAATTCATTAGCGATGTCGATGGAGCGGACGCTGCCGTTTTTTTGAAATAATATCAGGATGGTTTCCAGGTACATTTCACCGGATTCATGGATTTTCATAGGAAGCTCCTTTTTGATTCAAAGGGTAATGTCAAAGGGTAATATGGTGAAAAGGGGTATCTTGCAGCCTTGATTTGATAACAGGACTTTAGGCCCAAAAGAAAAGCCTTTTACAGGCTTGCCCTCTGAAAAAGCGCATAAACGGGCGGACGCTTTGTCACAGGTATTATAACAGAATGGCATAAGGGTCTCAAGAAATATTTTTTGTGCTTTTCTCTGGTTTATTATGGATTTTTCCATTTTTCTTACTTTTGCCTCTGATTATATGTTACAATCTCTTTATCAATACGATAAAGAAGGATGGGAGAGCGCCATATGAAAGAAACGGCTGCCGGGGCGCGCACAAAGCAGCTTCTGACGGATTCCTTACGGCATCTGATGGAAAAAAAGCCCCTGAATCAGATTTCCGTCAAAGAAATTACCGATGGCTGCGGTATGCAGCGTCAAACCTTTTATTATCATTTTCATGACGTGTACGATCAGTTAAAATGGGCGTATCAGCAGCAAATCGCCGTTTTGTTTTCCGAGCATCAGGAGGAATCCTGGCAGGAAAGCCTTTTGCGGTTGTTTCATTATGTGGAAAAGAACAGGGGGATTTGCAGAAGCATCCTGGAATCGGTAGGAAGAGAGCCTATCCGGAGGGTCTTTTATCAGGATGTTCACCGGTTTGTGAGAAAAGCGATGAAGATGTTTTATGATACCGGCTGCGACCAGGTATATCTGGGCTTTACGGAACGGTATCTGTCCTTGGCCTTTGGAAGCGTTCTGGAAAGCTGGGTGCTGGGGGAAATACGAAAAACGCCCGAAGAGGTGGTGGCGTATGTGGATATTCTGATACAGGATCAGGCCCGGGGCGCCAAGGAAAGAGTTTTGAAGAAGGCTTTTGCGGAGTTGTAGGACAAAGGG
>CALWZU010000051.1 GCA_944386095.1 uncultured Clostridia bacterium
CGATCACAACCGCCATAATCCCATACCAGATCCTGCGTTTTTCTATAACCGGTATATGAATAGCGGAGGGATCGATCAGTTTTTTGGACCATACGAAAAACGTTTCTTTTCCAAAGGCCTTGGATTCTGCCAAAAGAACCACAAACAGCCTTGTCAGCACCAAGGCCGAGAACATGCTCACCAGAATACCTACCATCAGCGTCCAGGCAAAGCCCTTCACCGAACCGGTTCCGAACTGATACAATACGATGCCGGCGATCAGCGTGGTGATATTGGAGTCAAGGATGGTGGCCAGGGCTCTTGTAAAGCCTGCCTTTACGCCCACCCGTATGGATTTGCCCGCTTCGATTTCCTCCCGGATCCTGGCGAAGATAATGACGTTGGCGTCCACCGCCATACCAATGGAAAGAATGATGGCCGCGATCCCAGGCAGAGTCAGGACGGCTCCAAAGATTTCAAAAATCCAGACATAGATCAGAATATAGGCCATAAGGGCTACGCTGGCGGCAACACCCATGATCTTATATACCCCGATCATGAAAATGATGATCAAAAGCACACCGATGGCGCCTGCCAAAATACTGGTATTAAAGGCGTCCATTCCAAGAGAGGCGCCTACGCTGGAGGTTTCCACCTCATGTAAGGTGACCGGAAGAGAGCCCCCTCTGATAAGCGCGGCGTCCCTGGCCGCCGTTTCCTCGGTATAGCTTCCGGAAATAAAGGCCTCGCCGTTTAGAATGGGTTCGTTTACCACCGGGCTTGAAATGACCTCTCCGTCAAGAACGATCATGATGATATCGGCCCGCATGGAGCCATAGGCTTCAGAGGTGGCCGTCTGCCCTCTGGCGTCGCAGGCCTTCTGCGTGGCCTCCGCGAACTTGTCCGCACCTTCGCCGGTAAGAGCCAGAGAAATCCCCACCTCGTTGGTCAGGCTTTGATTATTATGAGCCAAAACCGCATCCTTTACATCGGCTCCGGTAAGAACCACATTGCCCCAGGCGTCGATAAATTCCAGCTGCGCCGTTTTGCCGATAGATTCAATGGCCTGTTCGGAGTCGTCCACTCCCGGCAGCTCGACCCGGATCCGGTTTTCCGATTCGATGGTCACCACCGGCTCTGAAAGGCCCATTTCATTTACACGGCTTTCGATGACCGCCTGAGCCTGTTCCATGAGTTTATGTAATTCCTGGCCCTCGGCATCGGTCTCCGCTTCAAGGACAACGTAAACGCCTCCCTGCAGATCCAGTCCCAGCTTGAAATTCTCCTTTGCCGGGTGGATATCAAGACCGCCTGCGTGAAATCCCGCCAGGCTAATATACCAGCCCGCTGCGATCACGATCACAATCACCGCTGCCAGAAATTTTTTCCACATGATATGCTCCTCCTTCATCCCTGTCTGATCTATCCTTCGATTGCAGAGCAACCGGCTTTTACAATACTTCTATTTTATACAATCAGGCAGAAAAATACAATAAAAAAACAGCAGAAACCTGCTGTTTTTTTGCTTTTGTCCCCCGGTTACAGCTTATCTTTTCTCTGAATTTTACAAAAACCATTCTTTTTTCGAGAGAAACCTCCATCACCCCTGTTTTTTTCAGCGATTCACTCCGATCATGCCTCCTGCGCCGCCCAAAAGTACGCAAATCCCGCCTTTTATAAGAGACATTTCCGAAGGCTCTCCCAGCCCCGAAGTAAAATGAGCCAGGACCCACAATATCGCCACCAGCGCCGCTCCGCCGGCAAGCCCGAAGATCAGGCCTCTTTTTTTGATCCGCCTTCCCGTAAGATAGCCGGAAAACAGACAGCCTGCGCCCATGGAAGCGGTGGCCGCCGGGCTCATCCACTCCTGCCCCAGATCGGAAAACAGAAACACCAAATCCCATAAAACCAGGATCCCAAGGCAGGCCACCAGGCCTGTTAAAACCGATCTTAAAAATATCCACAGCGTTTCTCCCGGCTTTTTTTCTTCCCTCATGCCTTCACCTCCACTTTTCTCCTATGGCTATATACGCCCCGGCATTTCCCGGTATGACAAAAGCCCGGGACTTTTTGCGATCTCTTATGATTTTTCCCGCCCAAAAAAGGCCGAAAAAACCGGAGGCAGATCATGCATCCGGTTTTCTATCATGTTCGCAGTTATAAGCGGTTTTGTATCAAAAATACGCAGCCCAGCCCGCCTTCATCATACTACCAAGGGAATCAAGAAGGCTTTACTGTTTTGTTTCGGTTTCATTTTCGGCTTTTTCAGAAGCTTCATTTTCATCCTGAGCCTTCTGCTGGGATTCAGAAGCCTGATTCTGATCAGGGGCTTTGCTTTCTTCAGAAGTCTCCGGGGACTTGTCCTCTTTTTCTTCAGGGGGAGTTAATACAGTCTTTTTCTTTGGGGCGGATTCCACCACGGAAGATACCGACCATCTCATCACTTCGATCCTGGTTTTTTCACCGATTTCCAGAATCAGGGTCTCTTCCCTTTCCTTAACGACTCTGCCGCGAATTCCCCCGATGGTGATGACTTTATCGCCGGCTTTTACGCTTTTTCTCATGGCATCGATGGCTTTTTCCTTTTTCCTCTGGGGTCTGATCAGGAAGAAATAGAAGAACAGGATCAGCAGAATCGGAAAAATCCATGATATCATTTGCTGCTGCGTCATGTAGTTTCACTCCTCTCAATAATGACTATCACATATTATATAGAGTACGTCGTTAAAAAGCAACATAAAAATCATATATACCCGTCTATACCCATCTCTATCAGCCCTTTGACAAAAGCTTCCCCCTTTTTGTCTTTTTCACTAAAAGGCGTTTTCCAGGCATTTCCCGGCTTTTCTACAGATGAAGGGCATTTTGAGGGCAGGCCTGCACACAGGCCATGCACAAAATACATTCCGTGCCGTTGCGGCGTTTACGGGAAGGCTCCGCTACGTCCACATCCATGGGGCACACCCTTTTGCAGGCGCCGCAGCCATCGCATTTTTCCCTGTCGCAGCGGATCCGCAAAAGGGCATAGTAGCTTGCCGGCCTTTGAAGGACCGTAACCGGGCAGAGGTATTTGCAAAACGCCCTGTTATCCCGGTAACGTTCCAAAAGAAAGATCCCCAGAACATAGTATAAAACATTACCTATAAGAAAGCTGTGAAACAGTATTTCCTGAGACCTGGGCCCGGGCAGAAGCAAAAGCAGGGCTGCAAAAGCAGCGGAAAGGGCAAACAGGCCATAACGCAACCAGCCGAATCTGGCTCTTTGCGCCTGCCTTGTGTGATAGGGAAACAGATCCAGCACCATTGCCGTGGGGCAGCAATAACCGCACCAGGCTCTCCCGAATACAAGAGGCCCAAGAAGCTTTGCCGCCAGAAAATGAATCATGGCGCCCCCAAACGTACCGGTAAAAAGACAGTACCAAAAGCCCTCGATCTGAAGATTCTCTCCTCCCATGATCCCAAGGACAAAAAGCATGTAAAGGCCTGCCCCAAGCAGGACAGCCTGTCTGGCATATTTCCACCTGCGCTCATACAGGATCCAGCCTCCGAAAAGGCACAGGCCGATATAAAAAAAAAAAAAAAAATAAAAAACGTCTGATCTAAGAAGCCACAGGGCGGCTCCCCCGGCAGCAAATAAAGCCAGCAGGCACAAAGGGAGCCGGTATTGCGTTAGCATTCGTTTCGGTTTATTCATAGCGATTTCCTCTACCTGCGGGATTTTAACACAGGCCGCCTTTTTCAGCAGGCAACGCCTCCTTCAAGCAGGGCCCTGAAAAAAATCAGAACGGTTTTGGCCAGCCTTTCTTTTTGTAAAAAAGCCCTGAACCGATAGTTCAGAGCTTGCGTTTTGGTGCCGGCGATCGGGGTCGAACCGATACGGTGTTGCCACCACGGGATTTTGAGTCCCGCACGTCTGCCAATTCCATCACGCCGGCAGATTATCAACGAAAGTAGTGTAGCATGATTTTTCTTTCATTGCAATCCTTTTTTATCGCAAAGCCGGAAGCAAAAATGGGCCTTAATCAAAATAATCGAATTCAAAATTTTTGATCCTGACCGTATCTCCTTCCTTTATGCCCATTTCCACCATTTTGTCCATGGCGCCCTTTTCCTCAATATATCTGTAAAGATAGCGAAGGGACTCCATATCGTTAAAGTTGGTGGAATCGAATATCTTATACAGCTGACCTCCTGACAGGACGAAAACATCCCCCTCCTTTTCCACCTGGATCTGCCGGTAAAGAGGATCCTCCTGTTCATCCCGGGGCATATAATAAACGGGCTCTTCCCCGGCAGGCTCCTGCCTGAGTTTTCTCAGCATCCGGGCGGTTTCCTGCAAAAGCGCCTCTATGCCCTGCCGCCCCGCTGCGGAAATAGGAAAGACCGGGATCCCCTTTTCCTTCACATAGGCTTCGAAGGCCTTATAGCGTTCCGGATCTTCCAAGGCATCCATTTTATTGGCTGCGACGATTTGAGGACGGGCGGCTAAAGCGGGAGAATACTGAGCGATTTCCTGATTGATCTTATCAAAATCATCGATCATGTCCCTGCCGTCGGCCATGGAAACGTCCACCACATGGATCAGAAGCCGGGTTCGTTCGATATGTCTGAGAAAATCAAGGCCCAGCCCCTGCCCCTGGTGAGCGCCCTCAATAATGCCGGGAATATCCGCCATGACAAAGCTGTCGTCATACATCTGCACCACGCCCAGGTTAGGGGCCAGGGTCGTAAAATGATAGTTGGCGATTTTCGGTCTGGCGCTGGTGCAGGCCGCTAAAAGAGTGGATTTCCCCACATTGGGAAAGCCCATCAGGCCTACGTCCGCCAGCATCTTCAATTCAAGGATCACCGTTCGTTCTCTGGCAGGCGTTCCGGCCTCGGCAAAATTAGGCGCCTGTCTGACGGAATTTTTAAAATGGACATTGCCTTTTCCGCCCTTTCCCCCCTTGACCGCTACAAACCGCTGGCCGTCTTCCTTCAGATCCTGCATAACAAGGCCGGTCTGCTTGTCGATGATCACCGTACCCACCGGCACCTTTAAAACCAGATCCTTTCCCTTTTTTCCAAATTTTTTACGGCGCATACCGTCTTCTCCGTTTTCCGCCGCATATTTCACCTTATAATGAAAATCCATCAGCGTATGGAAATTGCTGTCCGCTTCGAAGATCACGCTGCCGCCGTTTCCCCCGTCTCCTCCGTCGGGTCCTCCATCCGGTACAAAGGGCTCCCTTCTGAAGGATACGCAGCCGTTTCCGCCCTTTCCCGACTTGACGGTGATTTTCGCTTTATCTACAAACACCTTTTTTCTCCTTCTTGCCGGAAAAGCCATGGGTCATGGATCCCCCGGCCATCTGATCTGCATCCTTTATGAAAAAAAACGCCCCTTCCAGGAAGGGGCTGTTTTTCATTAAGCTTGCTTGGGATAAACGCTGACCTGTTTTCTGGCCTTGTCTTTTCTTTCAAATCTGACAACGCCTTCAATCATAGCAAACAAGGTGTCATCTCCGCCTCTGCCCACGTTGTTGCCGGGGTGGATTTTGGTTCCTCTTTGTCTGACCAGGATGCTTCCAGCCGATACGGTTTGTCCGTCCGCTCTTTTCAGACCAAGCCGCTTGGATTCACTGTCACGACCGTTTCTGGAACTGCCTACTCCTTTTTTACTTGCCATGTATCTCTCACCTCACAATACTGGTTACGATTTCCTTTGGGATGCCCGCTTCCAGGATCCTTTCGGCCTGCCGGCGAGCCTTTGTCAAAGCATTCTACAGGGAAATGCTGTCGATTTTCACTCTTGTGAACGGCTGTCTGTGTCCCTTTTTCTTTCTGTAGTCTTTCTTGGCCTTATACTTATAAATAATGACCTTGGGACCTTTGCCGTTTTCAATGACCGTGGCGTTTACCGCAGCGCCTTCAACAACAGGTGTGCCGATTTTCAGCTCCGCGCCGCTGCCGCAGGCCAGAACTCTGTCAAAGACGATTTTTGCGCCTTCTTCCTGACCCAGCTTTTCAACGCTGATTTCATCGCCTTCCTGCACTCTGTACTGCTTTCCGCCGGTTTCAATGATTGCATACATCAGACTCTTACCTCCTCTACCCAGACTCGCCATTAAGGCTGCTTTTTCAGCATTTTACCTTCTCTGTGCGGCTTAACTCGGTTATCATACCATTACTTTCATGCAATGTCAAGGGAAAAGAAGGCTTTTTCAGGGAAAACAAAATGGATTTTCTCTTGATCTCCAAAGGACATTTTCCGGGGCCACGTAACGAAAAACCTTTACAAAGCGGCTCTCATATTGTAAACTATTTTTACTAAATTAGTTTACAATTTTCCCCTGTTTTATGAAACAACTCCGGGGAAAAACAAATCCCAGGTCCGTTTCAAACCGGTATTCAGACAAAAAGGAGAAGTCCCGTGAAAACCTCTGTCCTCACCGCCAGCGCCTTTTGCACCGCCTTAACAATCATTCTTTCCCAGCTGATCATCCCCCTGGGACCCGTCCCCATTTCCTGTTCTCTTTTGGCCGTGTTCCTTTCCGGCTCCCTTTTGCCTCCCTTCCCGGCCTTTCTTTCTCAGTCGGCTTACCTGCTGCTGGGCTTTGCTGGATTTCCCGTTTTCGCAGGATTATCGGCGGGGCCCGGGGTGCTTTTGGGCCCCACGGGGGGATATCTTCTGGCTTATCCCCTGATGGCTCTGATCATTTCCTTCGCCCTGAAAAAGCAGAGGTCTTCCTCACCCGTAAAAAAATGCCTTCCCCTATTCTTTGCTCTTTTTCTGTGTTATCTGAGCGGCAGCCTTTGGCTGTCTGTCGTTTCCCGTATATCCCTTTCCGCCGCTTTTTCCGCAGGCGTTCTTCCTTTTATTCCCTTTGATCTTATCAAAGGGTTTTTAGCCCTCTGGCTTTCCCAAAGGCTGAAAAAGGCCATCCGGCTGTGATCCCTTTTCCTATCCTGATTATGTTTTGCCTTCGCTCGGAATGGTAACACTCAACGCACTGGCGGCAGCGGATAGCGTCATTATCCCCGTTCAGGCTCAGTATCTTCCGGCGAAAGGTATGACGCAGCTATTACAGACGGCATCAAAGGTAAAACGGCATATCAACCCCGTCCTAAAAAATGAATACCTCTTTACATAAAAATATAACCGTCTGATCTTCCGTGAAAAATCAGGCGGCTATGTAAAAGAAAAGGCGGTATGCGTTTATCACATACCGCCGGTAGGCTTATCTTTCGAGGGGCTTATCCCTGCGCCTCGTGT
>CALWZU010000052.1 GCA_944386095.1 uncultured Clostridia bacterium
GGGCTTTTCCCCAAATCCTCTTTCAGAGCCTTGTGTATGTCCCCTTCCCTTTCCTTTATGATCCTTTTCAGCCTTTCAAGGGCTCTGATCCGGCTTGCCAATGGCAGTGTGCTTCCTTTTTCGAAAAATTCCCTCTGCCCTTTTATAAGATTTTTGATTCCTTCCTGTTTCATGCCGGGCTTCCTCCTTTGCCTAAAGAGCGGTCATCCTGCTTCATTACCATCTCATAAAATCCCTCCAGCTCCTTTTTGTCCATCAGCCTGGGAACAGGATAAAGGGGATTTGCTTCCTTTTCTGCGATTTCCGCCAGATAGGGTATATCTTCCCTTCTGATACCGGAAAGCTTGTTTCCGATCCCCAGTTCTGTTTGAAGATTCAAAATTTCTTCGATAAATAGTCTGCTTCCCGTTTGCGGGTCTGTCTGGGGCGGACAAAGCCCTGCCCCTGCCGCGAGATCTCTGAGCTTTTTATGGATGCAGCTTCCGTAGGCCCGAAGCACATAGGGCAGCAAAACAGCGTTGGCAAGGCCGTGAGGGGTATTGTATTTGCCCCCAAGAGAATGCGCTACCGCATGAACATAGCCTACGTAGGATTTGGTGAAGGAACAGCCTGCCAGATAGGCTCCATACAGCATTTCCTTTCTTGCGGCAAGATCCTCCCCATCTTCCCAGACCCTTCGGATATTTTTGAGAATCAGCCTGACGGCTTCGATGGAATCCCTTCGGGTTTCCCTTGTGGTAGATTTTCCGATATAGGCCTCTACTGCATGGGTCAGAGCATCCATACCCGTGGTCGCCGTTAAAAAAGGAGGCAACGACCGGGTCACCTTCGGATCCAAAAGCGCATAACGGGGAATCAGGGGAAAATCATTTATGGGATATTTCAGCCTGGTTTCATCATCTGTTATAACGGCCGCCAGAGTGGTTTCACTTCCGGTCCCTGCGGTAGTGGGCACTGCGATTAAAACGGGGAGCTTTTTCCTGACCTTCAGGATCCCCTTCATCTTCTTCAAAGGCTTGCCGGGCCTTGCGATCCTGGCGCCCACAGCCTTGGCGCAATCCATGGAAGAGCCGCCTCCAAAGCCGATCAGGCCCTGGCAGCCCGTAGAAAGGTAAAGGGCTCTTGCCTCTTCCACCTGCCGGATCGTAGGATTGGCGACGGTTTTATCGTAAACCACAAGATCGATGCCGTTTTCTTTCAGGCATTGCTCCAGGGATTCGGTCAGTCCCAGGCGCCGGACGCCCTGATCCGTTACCAGCATCACTCTTTGAATATGATTTTTTTCAAGGGCACGAATCCCATCCATTTCATTTTCCAAAAGGACAGGCTTTCGATAGGGCAAAAATGGAATCGCCAAATGCAGGGCCTGCTGAAAAGCCCTGCAATACAGGATTTTAAATATGTTCATAAAAACGCATCACCTTCATTTTCGGCCGTCTTCAAAGAAAACGCCAGCCTTCTTTTAAAAGCCGGCCCGTTTCATTTAAATCCTATTATACACCCTTTGAAAAAATTTTTATATACCTGCCGCCTTATTCTAATACAATTCTAATACGCAAAAAACCTCCGGACCGAAGATGGTGTTTCTATCGGTCCGAAGGTTTTCCTTCTGTTATAATCCCTCTCTCATATGTAAGGGGGGAAAATCCCGTTCCCTGGCCTAAGCGTTTTTCACCGCAGCCTGGGCCGCTGCCAGTCTTGCGATAGGTACGCGGAAGGGCGAGCAGGAAACATAATCAAGCCCTACTCTGTGGCAGAAATCGATGGTAGCGGGATCGCCGCCGTGCTCGCCGCAAATGCCCAGCTTCAGCTGAGGTCTTGTCTGTCTTCCCAGCTTGGCGGCCATTTCGACCAGCTTGCCTACGCCGGTCTGATCCAGGCTCTGGAAGGGATCCACTTCGAAAATCTTCTTGTTGAGGTATTCCTTGATGAACTTTCCGGCGTCGTCTCTGGAAAAGCCGAAGGTCATCTGGGTCAGGTCGTTTGTGCCAAAGGAGAAGAATTCCGCTTCTTCGGCGATTTCATCGGCAGTCAGAGCCGCTCTTGGGATCTCGATCATGGTTCCCACCTTGTAGGGCAGGTTCATGCCTTCCTTTTTCATCACATCTTCCACTCTGGCGACCACGACTTTCTTAACATAAGCAAGCTCATCCTTCATGCCCACAAGAGGAATCATGATTTCCGGCTCGATCTTCTTGCCCGTTTCTCTGGAAACCTCTATAGCGGCCTGCATAATGGCTTCCGCCTGCATTTCATAAATTTCCGGATAAGTAACGGCCAGACGGCAGCCTCTGTGCCCCAGCATGGGATTAAGCTCATGAAGCTCGGAAACCTTTGCCGCCAGCTTTTCGTAAGGCACGTTGATCTGAGCGGAAAGGGTTCTGATATCTTCATCTGTCTGAGGCAGGAATTCATGAAGAGGCGGATCTAAAAGACGAATGGTAACGGGCAGCTCGCCCATCGTGCGGTAGATTCCCTTGAAATCCTCCTTCTGGAAGGGAAGAAGGGACTTGAGCGCCTCCAGTCTTTCCTCTAAAGTGTCAGCCACGATCATTCTTCTCACAGCGGGGATTCTTTCCTCATCAAAGAACATATGCTCGGTTCTGCAAAGGCCGATACCCTCGGCGCCGAACTTAACCGCTACGGCCGCATCTCTGGGATTGTCCGCATTGGTTCTGACCTTTAGTTTTCTGATTTCATCAGCCCATTTCATAATGGTGCCGAAGTCCCCGGAAAGCTCCGGTTCAATGGTGCTTACCCTGCCCTCGTAAACCGTTCCGCTGGTGCCGTCCAAAGACAGATAATCTCCTTCTTTGTATGTAATACCGTCAATGGTCAGGGTTTTCTTTTCCTCGTCAACCAGAGCGGCGGAGCAGCCCGCAACGCAGCATTTTCCCATTCCTCTGGCTACAACGGCGGCGTGAGAGGTCATTCCGCCTCTGGCTGTCAGGATGCCTTCCGCGGCAACCATGCCGGCCAGATCCTCAGGAGAGGTTTCCGCTCTGACAAGCAGGACCTTTTCTCCGTTTTCAACGGCCGCAGCAGCCTCTTCCGCATGGAAATAGATCTTGCCGCAGGCGGCGCCGGGAGAAGCGGGAAGTCCTGTAGCCAGCTTTTTCGCGCTCTTCAGGCCCTCCTGATCGAAGGTGGGATGCAAAAGCTGATCGATCTGAGAGGGTTCCAGTCTGGTAACGGCGGTTTTCTGGTCGATCAGGCCTTCATTTACCATGTCAACGGCGATCTTGACGGCGGCAGCCGCAGTTCTCTTGCCGTTTCTGGTCTGAAGCATATACAGCTTGCCTCTTTCCACGGTAAATTCCATATCCTGCATATCCTTGTAGTGCTTTTCAAGGGTTTCGGAAATTCTCATGAAATCCTTATATACCTCGGGGAAGGACTGAGCCAGCTCGTCGATGGGCTGAGGGGTCCTGATGCCCGCCACCACGTCTTCACCCTGGGCGTTGACCAGGAATTCTCCGAAAATCTTGTTTTCTCCGTTTACCGGACTTCTGGTAAAGGCCACGCCGGTTCCGGAGGTATCGCCCATATTGCCGAATACCATGGACTGGACGTTGACTGCAGTGCCCAGGCTGTCGGCAATGCCGTTGAGCTTTCTGTAAAGGATGGCTCTGTCGTTGTTCCAGGAACGGAATACCGCTTCAATTGCCATTTCCAGCTGAACCTTGGGATCCAGGGGGAAATCCTTTCCGATTTCCGCCTTAACCAGCTTTTTATACTCTTCGATGATCACCTTCAGATCCTCCGGCTGGAGCTGATAATCGAATTCATAGCCCTTTTCTTCTTTTTTGCCGTCAAAAATGGCATCGAACTTGCTTTTGGAAATTTCCAGCACAACATCGGAAAACATCTGGATAAATCTTCTGTAGCTGTCATAGGCAAACCGTTCATTATTTGTAAGCCTTGCCATGCTCTTTACCGTATCATCGTTTAAGCCCAGGTTCAAAATGGTATCCATCATGCCGGGCATGGAAATCGGCGCGCCGGAACGGACGGAAACCAGAAGAGGATTTTCGGTATCGCCAAGCTTCTTTTCTGTCTTGGCCTCCAGCTCCGCCAGCTTCACTTTCACCTCTTCCATAACGTCCTCACCGATCTTCTGGCCCTCCTCGTAGTATCTGGTGCAGACTTCCGTGGTGATGGTAAAGCCCTGGGGAACAGGAAGACCGATTTTGGTCATTTCCGCCAGGTTGGCTCCTTTTCCTCCCAGAAGATCTCTCTGGTCTTTGCTTCCCTCTTCAAAAGCAAATACAAACTTCTTACTCATGGAACGTGTCCTCCTCAATAAAAATTGCTTTGATTTCGCCCCAAAACGGCCGGAAAAAAACCGCCGCCTGCGGCACACACATCGATAACGTCATTAAATAAGCCTGTTTTTCAAAGGGTTATGGAAAAAGGAATGCGCCCGCATCCTTCGCTCTGAAATCATGGGCTGCCGGGAAAGCTTAAAACACAAGCTTTTCCTCGATAAAGCCCTTCACCTGGGCAATGGGGATCCGGACCTGCTCCATGCTGTCCCTGTCCCGAACGGTGACACACCCATCCTCCAGAGATTCAAAATCATAGGTGATGCAATAAGGTGTGCCGATTTCATCCTGACGTCTGTAGCGTTTTCCAATGCTTCCCGTCAGGTCATAATCTACCATGAAATACCGGGAAAGCTCTTCATGCAGCTTTTCCTCTTCAGGCCCAAGCTTTTTCTGAAGAGGAAGAACCGCCGCCTTAAAGGGCGCCAGGGCGGGATGCAGATGCAATACGACTCGCGTATCGGTCTGCCCCTTATCGTTTGTCATGGTTTCCTCATCGTAGGCGTCCACCAGGAAGGCCAAGGTGACCCGGTCGGCTCCCAGAGAAGGCTCAATGCAATAAGGAATATATTTTTCGCCGGTCTGAGGGTCCACATAGGTCATTTCCTCGCCGGAATATTCAGAATGCTGCTTCAGGTCAAAATCCGTCCTGTCGGCAATGCCCCAAAGCTCGCCCCAGCCAAAGGGGAAGAGAAATTCAATGTCTGTGGTGGCGTTGCTGTAATGGGACAACTCTTCTTTTTCATGGTCTCTGAGACGGATGTTTTCTTCCTTCATGCCCAAAGATAAAAGCCAGTTTTTACAGGTATCCTTCCAGTAATGGAACCACTGCAGATCCTCGCCGGGCTTGCAGAAAAACTGCAGCTCCATCTGTTCGAATTCCCGGGTACGGAAGGTGAAATTACCGGGTGTGATTTCGTTTCGGAAGGATTTGCCGATCTGGCCGATGCCAAAGGGCATTTTTTTTCTGGTGGTCCTGGCAACGTTTTTAAAGTTTACAAAAATACCCTGAGCCGTTTCCGGACGCAGATAGATTTCCGCCTTGGAATCCTCTGTAACGCCCTGGAAGGTTTTAAACATCAGGTTAAACTGCCGGATGGAGGTGAAATCCGATTTCCCGCACTGGGGACAGGGGATCTGATGCTCCTGGATATAGGCCTCCAGCTTTTCGTTGGACCAGCCGTCTACGGCCACATCCGTGATATTATGCTCTTTAAGCCAGTCCTCCACCAGCTTGTCGGCTCTGTATCTGCTTTTGCAGCTTTTACAGTCGATCAGGGGATCATTAAAGCCCCCCACATGGCCGGAAGCGACCCAGACTCTGGGATTCATCAGAATCGCCGCATCAAGTCCCACATTATACTTTGACTGCTGAATAAATGTTTTCCACCATGCTTTTTTGACGTTGTTTTTAAGCTCCACGCCGATGGGACCGTAATCCCAGGTATTGGCCAGACCTCCGTAGATTTCGGAACCCGAATAAACGAAGCCTCTGCCCTTTGCCAGCGCTACGATCTTATCCATTGTAAACTCTCTTGCCATTATGGTTGCACCTCTTATATTGATTGATTATGATTTGTGTTTCTTGTCTTCCTTCCATTCATCCGCCTCGTCCGACGGCTGAGCGTCACGGGTGAAATCCTCTTCCTCTGAAGGGTCCTGCTCATCCCCTTCCCAGCCGCAGCTGCATCCGCAGTCACACTCGCCCTGTTCGTCAAACTGGAAGCAGTCCTCTTCTTCTTCCTTTTCGGCGGCCTTTCTTTCTTTATATTCATCCATCTTATACTTCATGTTCTCATAAGCGTCCCCGGCCTTTACACGCAGATCCTCAAAGGCGTCGCTGGCCTTTCCGCCCAGATTGATCAAAGCGTCTCCCGCCTTGTCTCTGTAAAGGTCAATTCTTCCGCCGGAGGCTTCGTTCAGATCGATGATCTGGCCGTCATCCTTTTGGATTTCAATGCTGCACTTTGTCAAAAGGGCCGCGGCGGAGCCTGTCAGAAGCGCCCAGGGGAAAATAACCCCCCCTACTACCCCTACTGTCACGGGGATGTTCAAAACCACCTGACCGTTTTTCTTAAATACGATCTTTGTTACATTGCCTTTTTTAATGATTTCCTTGATTTTGCGGAGGATCGCGTCCTTGTCGGCAGAAACCGCATCCTCTGTGCTGTCGATGGCATCCTCGATCATGATGATGGCGTCCACCACATTACCGTCTGTTTTTTCCAGGGCTTCCTTGGCTTCTTTATAGCTGACCCCGGTTCTGTCCTTGACCAGTTCGATCTTTTCCAAAGAAATTTCCATACCTACTTCCTTTCCGCACCGGATGGATCCGTGCTTAAAAATGCTTCACTCTTTAAATCCCGGATGTCCATATGATATGCCAGATACTGCAGGATCAATTGGGAAATGGCTTTTAGCGAAGCCTGATCCAGATACAGCTTCCCGATTTTTTTCAGTGGCGTCTTTAAAATGTACTTTATTTTTTCAATTATATCAGAACCTACCTGTAAAATCAATCCAATATCCTGCCTGCAGGAGGGGCACACAAGGCCTCCCGCTTTCACCGAAAAGCAGCCGTCCTCCACCGGCTTTCCGCATATAACGCAGCCTGAAAGAGACGGGCCGTAGCCGCAGCACTGGATCGCCTTAAGCTGGTAGGCTCTTACTAAAAACAGATATTCCCCCGGCCTTTTTTCCAGAATCGAAAAAAATTCGGTCAGAAGAGAAAAAAGTCCCGGAGCCGGCGCTTCTTCCGGCAGGAGCTTTTCGGTAAATTCCAGGGCGTAGGAAGCGTAAAGATATTTATCGATATCCTCCCCGATGCTGAAATAGCTTCGCAGGGTCTCCGCCTTTTGAATGCTGTATATCTCCCTTGCTCTGTAAAGCTCATACCGGCCCAGGGTAAAAGGCCTGTAGGCGAGAGCGGCGCGTTTTTTCCCGGAGCCAGCCTGTGAAGCGGAAACGGAAATCTTGCCCTTCTCCTCCGAAAACATCATCAGCATCCGCCTGTCGTTCATCAGCTTGATCTGTTTTAAAATGATACCTCTTGTCTGTATATTCATACTTTTTTCTGACCGGTTTATATTCCTATTCTGACCGGCTGCTGTAGCCAAAGCCGGAGAGCAGGACATCGTTGTCTCTCCAGTTCTCCTTTATTTTAACCCAAAGCTCCAGATATATGTTGATTCCGAAAATCGCCTCAAGCTCTATTCTGGCGCTCTTTCCAATCCCCTTCAGCTTTTTGCCGTTTTTCCCGATGATCATTCCCTTGTGGGATTTTTTTTCACAGTAGATCACGGCGCCGATGCGGATCAGCTTTTTTTCCTCCTTGAAGGATTCGATTTCCACCGCTACGCCATGGGGCAGCTCCTCGTCCAGATACAAAAGCATCTTTTCCCGGATAATTTCAGAAGCGATAAAGCGCTCCGGGTGATCGGTCACCATATCGGGGGGAAAATAAAAGGGGCCTTCCGGCATCATGGATAAAAGCCGCTCTACAAGCCGGTCCACATTTTTTTCTTCCTTTGCGCTGATACCGTAAATCCCCTGAAACAGTCCCGTTTTTTCGTATTCCTGATATATGCGCAAAAACGCCTCCGGCTCGATCCGATCGATCTTGTTGATAGCCAGGAGCTTCGGGGTCGGGATCTGGGAAAAAAGCTCCAGGATATGCTGATCCCCGCTTCCCTTTTCCCAGCCCTCGTCTGTGAGAAACAGGATAAGCTCCGCTTCCTTCATGGAATTTATGGCGGACTGGATCATGAATTCTCCCAGCTTCGTTCTCGGTTTATGGATACCGGGGGTGTCGATAAAAATGATCTGCACATCACCCCGGGTCAAAATCCCCCTGATATTATTTCTTGTGGTCTGGGGCTTGTCGGAAACGATGGCCACCTTTTCCTGAAGGATTCTGTTCAAAAGGGTCGATTTTCCCACATTGGGCCTGCCAACGATACTGATAAATCCTGATCTCATGGTTTTTCCTCCAGCTGAAAGCTCCTGGGCAGAAGTTCCTGTAAGGGATACCTTTGCAAATGCTCTCTGTCCTTTCCAAAAATCACAAGCAGCTCCTGTCCAAATTCCCCCAGAAACTGACGGCAGATTCCGCAGGGAGGAGCGGAGGCCTGCTTTCCTTCCTTTAATGCGGCTACCGCCATAGCCGTAAAGCGTCTTTTCCCCCGGGCGATAGCGCAGCAGGCCGCTGTGCGCTCGGCGCAGATGCCCGCTCCAAAGGAGGCGTTTTCTATATTGACCCCTTCATATACGCTGCCATCCTCGCAAAGGAGCGCCGCTCCCACCTGAAAGCCGGAATAGGGCGCATAGGCCTCCTTCGCCTTGGCAAGAGCCAGGTCATACAGCCTGCGGCTGTTTTCCTCCAGGTTTTGATAAAAGCTGTTTTTATCTCCAAAGCCTTTCCCATCCATCAGCGTCTCACCCCGATCATCTCCATAACAGCCTCTTCCTTTTCCCGCATTACCTGTCTTTCCTCCTCCTGCATATGGTCATATCCCAGAAGATGGTAAATGCTGTGTACCGTCAGATATACAAGCTCCCGGGCAAGGGAATGGTTATATTCATCAGCCTGGACCGCTGCGATCTGGGGACAGATGATCACATCCCCAAGACACAGAAAACCGGATTCCTCCCGGATTTCTTCAATGCTGTTATACTGGGGAAAGGACAGCACGTCGGTTTCTTCGTCCTTACCCCGAAAATCCCGGTTCAGAGCGCGGATCTCCTTTGGGGACACAAAGGAAACGCTGACCTCCGTGGTATCGTCCTCCGCCTTGATCCCTTCCCTTTCAAGGCACAGCCGGGCCGCTTCCTTCATCAGGCCGATGATTTGTTCCTCCTGCATGTTTTCATCATTTAGTACCAATTTCATGTGCTTTCCTCCTTCTTTGGAAAGGGGGCGCCGGGATTTCCTTTGCTTTGCTTTCGGATTACGGGGCCCTGTTTATTCCCTTCGGCGTTCCTGCTTCTGATTTTCTCCATCCGCCTTTTCAAAAGCTCTTACGATATCTCTTACGATTTTATTCCTCACCACATCCCGGTTTCCAAGGCGCATGATTCGGATCCCCTCGATTCCCTCCAGTATAGAGGCGCACTTTTGCAGTCCGGAATCGTTTTTTTTGGGAAGGTCGATCTGGGTAATATCTCCTGTCAGAACCATTTTAGAGCCTTCTCCCAGACGGGTCAGCGCCATTTTCAGCGTTGAAAGGGAAGCGTTCTGACTCTCGTCTATAATGACTCTGGCGTTATTGAGGGTCCTTCCCCTCATATAGGCAAGAGGCGCTATTTCAATGGTGCCCTTTTCCCGAAGCCGTTCGGCCTTTTCAGGGCCGAACATATCGTATAAAGCATCATAAAGGGGCCTCAGATAAGGATCCACTTTCTGAGCCAGGTCTCCCGGCAAAAATCCAAGGCGTTCCTCGCCTGCTTCGATGGCCGGCCGGCTCATGATGATCCTCTCGATTTCCCCGCTCTTCAGCTCCTGAACCGCCTGAGCCACCGCCAGATAGGTCTTTCCCGTTCCCGCGGGGCCGATACAAAGGGTTACCACGTTTTCCCGCAGGGCTCTGATATATCCCCGCTGTCCGGCGGTTTTGCACCTGATGGGTACGCCCTTGTAAGACATGGTAACGACGCTTCCCATGGCCTGAAAGGTTTCTTCTATTTCCCCCGAGGCGGCATCCTCCAAAAGGCGGTATAAAATCTGTTCATCAATAGGCTGCGCTTTATCATAAAGCTTTTGCAGTCCTTCCATTACCTGGGCGGCCTGTTCCACAGACGCTCCGTCGTCGCCTCTGATTTCTCCTTTTCCGGCCCTGAGCACAATACTGACGGAAAGCTCCTTTTCTATGATCCGCACCAGATGATCCTGGGCGCCGAATACGGCCTGCTGCTGGCCGATGGTGTCAAATTCCACTTCTCTGACTTGCAAATAGCTGTCCTCCCTTATTTCCTCTTTGCACACTGTCCTTCAATTATAGACAAAGACCGCCTGTTTTTCAAGTCTTGCCGGGAGATCCCGGCCGTCCTTTTCTTATTTGCTTTTCTTTTTTACCGCTGAACCCTTTCAAGGCGCAGGATCCGGTCGCAGCCGGTAAGGGTAGAGGGCCGATGAGAGATGATCATAAGAGTCATATGAGGATACTCCTCCTTGAGAGTCTGCAAAAGCTCCATTTCGTGAAATACATCCAGATTGCTTGTGGGCTCATCCATGAGGATCACATCCGGCTGCATCAAAAGTATACGGGCGATCCCTACCCTCTGGCGCTCGCCCCCGGAAAGCCGCATGCTCATCTGTCCTACAGGCGTATCGTAGCCCTGAGGCAAGGACCGGATCATTTCATGTATGCCGGCCCCTTTTGCCGCCTTGACGATAGCCGCCTGATCCGCCTGAGGCCTTCCCATGGCGATGTTTTCCCTGATGCTTGCGTCAAAGAGAAAGGTCTCCTGTTCAAGGACCGCGATGCGCCGGTAAAGCTCCGAAAAAGAAACCTCTTTCAAATCGATTCCGTTGATGGTGATGTTTCCTTTTTCCGGCTCCCAGAACCGCATTAAAAGCCGGAGTATGGTGGATTTTCCGGCGCCGCTTTCTCCCATAAGACCGATTTTTTCCCCCTTTTTGATTTCCAGGCTGAAATCCCGTAAAACCGGCTGACTCTGCCCTTCATAAGAAAAGGTGACCCTGTCAAAACGGATGGTTTGGATCGGGCCTGTTTTTTTTGCAGATACAGGCTCCGTCACAGCAGGAGACGTGTCCAGGATCTCAAACAGCCGCCTTGCTGCGGCGAAAGCTTCTAAAAGAGAAGAAATCACCATGGTAAGGGAAAAGGTGGAAGAAAAGGAGGCGGCGGCAACAAAGGAAAGGATCACCGTTTCCTTCTGCATCGGATCTCCCTCTGACACAAGATAATAGGCCGCAAGAAGGATCAGGATCCTGGCCAGGTAAACAAAGAAGGTAGGCGCAGAGGATACGGTTTGCTTATGAAGGGCCAGGCCGTGAGCCGCCCGGTTCACCTTGTCGTTTTCCAGCAGGATCTTATGAAGATAGGGCTTTTCATATCCGAAAATCTGAATATCCCGCAAGCCGTAAATCCCTTCTAAAACCAACGCCTTCAGCTCACCCAGACGGCTTCTGTAACCCTCCCCCGCCCTGCGTCCCGCCTTAAGGGCCACAAGAGGAAAAACAAGGCAAAGGATCAGATAAACAGGAAGAAGCACCGCTGTATAAAGGGGATCGAAATAAAATGCAAGGGCCAGCGTCAGACAGGGAAGCAGGATCACCGTCATCATGGGACCGATGGCGTGAGCGAAAAAGTATTCGATGCATTCGATATCCGCCACAGCTATATTCAGAATGTCTCCCTTTTTCCTCTCCATCAGACAGGCTGGAGCCAAAGCCCGAAGGGTATCAAACAGATGAACGCGCAGATTGGCCAGTAAGCGGTAACTGCCCCCATGGGAATAAATCCCCTCCAGGTACCGGCAAAGAGGAATCAAAAGTCCGGAGACTGCCGTTAAAACCGCCCACAGGCAAAGACTTCCTTCCCGGCTGTAAACGGAAAGAAGCAAGGCCGCCCCAAAGCCCATCAATCCCATATGGGCCAGATTTCCCAGTATGCTGGAAAGAGCTGCCGTCATCAGTTCCTTTTTGACGGGTCCGGCCAGGCTGAAAAGCCTGATAACCAGCCTTCCCGTGGATAAACGCCGCTGCCGCTTCACTTTTCCGCCCCTCCTTCTGCCTTCTTCTCCAGGCTTGCCTGGCTGCGCACCATGCGGCTGTAAAGGCCGTTTTGGGCCATCAGAGCCTCATGGGTACCCTCTTCTTTTATCCTGCCCTCTTCAAGCACATAGATCCGGTCGCTTTGGGCGATAGTGGAAAGCCTGTGGGAAATGATCACCAGGGTTTTTTCTTCGGATAATCTTCTGATACACCGCCAGATTTCTTCCTCGCTGTCCCGGTCCACACTGGATGTTGCCTCGTCCAGCACCAGATAGGGACTGCCCGCCAAAAGGGCTCTTGCGATCCCCACCTTCTGTCTTTGTCCCCCGGAAAGCTTTCCTCCCCCATCTCCTACTGAACGGGAAAGTCCTTCAGGGGATTCCCGGAGCCACTTGTCAAGGCCGGCCCTTTCCAGGGCGTCGATCATCTTTTCATCCTCCAGATCCTCCCCGGCGATTTTCAGGTTGTCCCGCAGGCTGCCGGAAAAAAGGCTTACAAACTGAGGCACCATACTGATGCTGCCCCGAAGCAGCTTGGGGCTTATGCTCACATAATCCCTGCCCTCCAAAAACAAATTGCCCTTCCTAGGATCCATAAACCGCAGCAGCAGGGCGGCAGCGGTGCTTTTCCCGCTGCCGGATGCGCCTACAAGGGCGATGGTTTTCCCTTTTTCCGCGGAAAAACTCACATCCCGCAAAGCGTCTTCTCTTCCCGGGTAGGCATAGGTCACAGCCCGGGCGGCGATCCCATCAAAGGAAGGCCGCATTTCTTCCCGTTCCGGTTCATAGGCCATGTCTGTATCGGCTGAAACAATCCCCTCCACCTTTTCTGCCGCAGCAACGCCTACAAGGGCCGTATGAGAGGCGCTCATCAGCTGGCGTACCGAATCAAAAAAGCTGTAGGAAAGCAGCAATACCATCAGGGCGCTGGAAAAGGTCAAGCTTCCCTCCCAAAGCCCCAGGCAGGTCAGGACCGCCGCTCCCAGAAAAGCCCCGTAAATCATCCCGTCGGTGGCCAAAAAGGAAAGGAAGTTGATCCTCATGACATCCATGATTTTGCGGTAAAAGCCAAAGGCCTTCGCCTTCAGTCCCCGGCTGCGGTCTTCGTCCCGCAGAAAAAGCTTCAGAGTCGTAAGTCCCCGGATACTTTCCAGATAATAGCCTGTCAGCTCTTCCATGGACTGCCAGTAAGCGGTCTTACGTTTTTCGATCTGGCTTCTGAACAGATTGTTCAAGGGCATCAGAAAAAGGGATACCCCAAAAAGCAAAGAGGCAACCGGCACAGACACATCCTTAAGCTGAAAAAACAAATAAAAGGGGGCAAATAAACAGTAGATCAGTCCGGGCAGGTACTGGCTGTAATAGTTTTGCATCGCCTCCACACCATCAACGGCGGAGGTTGCCGCCGAGGCGGGACCGATCTTTTCCATCCCGGGGCCGTCCAGCCTCAGCAGCTTGGAAAAAATGATACTTCTGAGCTGATTTCTGGCCTTGGCGCCGCACCGGTATTCCGCTTCTCCCCTTAATAGATCCGCCCCCAGCATCACAAGAGAGGCCACAAGGGCCGAGCCTATGGCGGCCAGGGCGTTTTGGGGCGTCATGGAAGAAGGATCCAGGCCTCCGAGGAAAGAGGAAACGGTTTTGGCAAAGGAAAAGGCGGCAGCCAGAGTAAGCATTTTCAGGGCCGCTATGAAAAAAATCAGGCCCCACAGGCCCTTTGCCATAGATAAAAGCGTTTTATTGAGAAGCAGCATACATAATCCCCTTATAAAATATATCGGAAAAAGAAAGCGGTGAGAAAACGGAAGGGAAGCCTCCCTGGTTTTTCCCGGCTTTTGCTTTTCAGATTCAGTTTTTACGGATAGGGATATTGTAATACGTCTGAAAAGAAAAAACAATCAAAAGGAAAGTGCCTTTGGGGGCCGAAAACAGGGGAATATCATCATAAGCGCATAATAGGCGGCAGATGCAAAGCCCGCCATGCTTTTTTCTTGCCGGGCAGATCAGAAAGAAGCATTTTTCTCCTTTTCCTCCTGCTGCCTTTCATACGCCTCCCACTCCCCTGCGGGCACCGGCTCCTGAAGGCCGATATCCTCGATCACCTGAAAAAACCCTCTGGCAAAGGCCATGTCATCCTGCCTTTCAATGTGGATGGTCTGCCCGGCAAGACTGGCATCTTTCCCCACAAGGTTTTTCAAAACCTCATGCAGCGCCCTTTCTCCAAGCCTTTCCAGTTCTTTCTGGCTTCGCTCTCTTTCCTTTTTCTCCACCTCATTGATTCCAAGCAGAGAAACCTCAAGCTCCATGGGATTTGACAGGATAAGCAGATTTTTTTCTCTTATCACGCTGTGCTCAAAAGGATCCCACAGAGCCGATGTATCAAAGCGCCACCTTCCCAGGGAAAGCCTCAGCCCCGGTAAAAAACCCTTCTGATATTCCCACTCCTCCTCTACCGTCTCCAAAGGCTGGCTGAGGCTGTAAAGCACCCTTGCCTTTACGCTGCCCTGGGCCCTTTCATACCATACCTTTTCATCGTTTTTCACAGAACGCCTGCCGCTGATCAAGACGGTTCCCTTTGTCACATAATCTCCCTTGCTGACCATGGCCGTTCCGCTTTCCGGGACGATTTCTTCAATAAATCCGTCCTTTGCCGCCACCACATGACAGACCCCCCTATCCGCCAGGAGCCCTTCCTGTCCCTCCTCCTTCCGGCTTCCCTTTGACCGGGCGATTTCCACAATAACATGATTGCCCTTTGTCCTGATCTCAGCCCAGGCGATTTGGTCCACCAACTGATACAGCATGGATTCCGCCTCCTCAAGCTTCATCTCTGCCTTTGGCCTGCCCTCCTGGATCCCGCACTGCGCCAGAGCCCAGTGGATCTCCTGGTTAAAAAGCCCTTCCGCTCCGTGAATCTCCACCTGGCTGACAAAGCCGCTCTGATACCATAAAATCCCCAAAAAAAGCCCAAGCCCCAGTATCATCCCTTTCCTTTTGACAAAGGTCCTTTTCAAAAGGTGACCGGGGCCCTTTCTTCCCAGCTTTTTGATTTTATATAGATTTCCCGCCGCTTTTTTTGCTTTCTCCCAGTCCTCTGCATCACACGCAAAAGACAAAGCGTTTTGATCAAGGTATCTTATCTGGCTGAGCCGGACGCCCATGCCCCGGCACCTTTCCAGCCATTTATGAGGATCGATGCCCTCCACCCGGCCCAGAATCTTATCCTTCATCCTTTTCCGATCCTTCCTTCCCCATAGCTTTTCCGGAAAACGCAACGGAAAAAATCCTTCCCGAGCAGACCAGCCTTTGCCTTTGAAAGCTCAGGATCACCAGATTCTCTCCCGTTATCTCTGTCAAACAGCCCTTTCCCGTATGAAGCACCAAAAGGGTATCGGTAAAATCCACCAGTCTTGTTACCTGATCCGCTAAAACAAGCCTGTCTGTCAGAAGGAGCCTTGGCGTATGCAGCTGAAAGTCATAAAGCACCTCATCCTTCCACGGAAGCATTCCCATCCCTCCCTCTGGGTTTTTATATGAGTGTATGCGTTTTAAAAAGAAAACAGAACGATTCCCGGTGATGAGACGGCCCTTTGCGCCATACAATGAATCAGAAGCAAAGCTGAAAACGAAGATCCCCTTGGGCGTTCTTCGTCCCTTTCTATTGAAAAAGCAGAGGTGATTTTATGAGACTCAGTGAATTTGGCGAAAAGGAAATCGTCAATCTCACAGACGGAGAAAGATTCGGGCAGCTTTCTGAAGGTGAGCTGCTCCTGGATGAGCGCTACGGCAAAATCCGCGCCCTCCTCGTCCGGGATTACAGGCCCGGCGGAAGGTTATTCGGCTTTGGCAGGGGACAGGAAATCGAAATTCCCTGGTCCTGCGTCAAAAAAATCGGCGCCGATATGATTATTTTTGAAACAGAAGACCTTTAGGAATAGCTTTTCTTTTTCCTCACATACTAACCAAAACAACAAGGATCTGCCTTTGGGCAGAGAAAAGGATGAATATGAAGCAACAGGAAAAAGGAAAAGAAATCGAAAAAATGGACCGGCAGGATGAGGCCATGGACTCCGGGGAGGAAGGCCGGGACTGCACCGATCAAAGGGGAACGGTTCGAAATATCTTTGACTTTCCAACCCGGATACAGTATTTGACGATCATCGGGCAAATCGAAGGGCATATGATCCTGCCCCAGGAAAACAAAACCACAAAATATGAGCACCTTTTGCCGGAGCCGATCGCGGTGGAGGAAAATCCGGATATAAAGGGGCTTCTCACCCTCATCAATACGGTAGGCGGAGATGTGGAGGCGGGCCTGGCTATTTCTGAGATGATCGCCTCTCTTTCAAAGCCCACGGTTTCCCTGGTTCTGGGAGGAGGGCACAGCATCGGCATTCCCCTTGCCACCGCAAGCCGCTACACCTTTATCGCGCCTTCCGCCACCATGACCGTCCATCCCATACGACTGACCGGCATGGTGATCGGAGCGGAGCAAACCTACAATTACTTCCGGAAAATGCAGGACCGGGTGGTGGATTTCATCGAAAGGACCTCCAAGGCATCCCGGCGGGAGATCGTCCGCCTGATGAATGATACCGACGAGTTGGCAAACGATGTGGGTACGATCCTTTACGGAAAAGAAGCGGTGGAGGTAGGACTGATCGACCAGGTGGGGGGACTGGATAAGGCCCTTGAAAAGCTGAAGGAAATGATAGAAAAAAATGAAAGCCCCTCTGAAGAAAAGGCCGGCCGGATTCCGAAAAATCCACTTCCGAAAAAGAAGAGAAAATAAAAAACTTTTTGCAAAATATCCCCCAATCTGAAATCCCGGATCACCGCGATTTTTTTAGTCAGACTGGGCCCTCTGCCGGTCTACGACAGCTGCGTCAGGATCCACGGGCCGGGCGTTCATTGCCGGTGTATGCAAAATCTCCCCGTTCTTGCATACAAAAGAAGCCTCAAAGCCCTCCAGGGATTCGATCAGGGCCATTCCCTTCTGGCTTCCCAAAATCAGAGCGATGGTGGAAAGAGCGTCGCAATCAGCCGAGCTTCCCTTGGGGCCTGTGATCGTAACGCTTTCCAGATCGGACTGAACCGGATAGCCTGTTTTCACATCCAGGACATGATGGAAAAGACGTCCATTCACCTGAAAGGCCCGCTCATAAATACCCGAGGTTACAACGCTCTGATCAGAAAGGCTCACCACCTCGACAATTTCCCGCCGGTCTGAATAGGGCTTTTCAATGCCGATCTCCCATCCGGTATCTTCCTCTTTTTCTCCCAGCGCAACGATGTTGCCCCCCAGGTTGATGATCCCCCTTTCAATTCCTTTTGCCTCCAGGCTTTCCGTAAGCCGGTCCGCAATAAACCCCTTGGCGATGCCGCCCAGGTCGATGGCGCTGTCAGGATTGGAAAGGCTCACCCTGTTTCCGGAAATTTCAATACCCCGGTAATCCACCGTAGGAAGCGCCTCCTGGATTTGATGAGCCGAAGGCACCACGGGAGACTCTGCCTGAAAATCCCAAAGATCGGTGAGCTTTCCCACCGTCACGTCAAAGGCCCCCTCTGACAAGACAGAATAATCAACGGCCTTTTCCAGCACCTGTATGGTGACGGGAGAAACCTCCACAGGTTCGCCTCCGGCGGCGTTGATCCTTGCCACATCGCTTGTGGGAATGGTTCTGCTCAAAAGCGCCTCCATTTCCTTACACTGGCGAAACAGCTCCGTAATCAGGCTCTGGGCCTCTTCCTCCTGCATATCATAAAGGGTGATGCTGCAGGGAGTGTTAAAATAAAAGGACGTCCTTGTGATCGGCTCTTTGCTCCCGCAGCCGGTTTGTGCTATAGTAATAAAGAATAATGCCAAAAAAAGCGCGCAAAAGGTTTTTTGTTTCATGACAGACTTCTCAGGTGAAAATATGATCATAAAAAAAGCAGACATTGTTCTGGCCCTGGCCCTTGTGGTCATCGGCCTTGGCTCCACCCTTGGACTGGCCTTCAGCCAGACGCCGGGAGAAACGGTAAAGGTAACCGTAGGGGGAGAGCTTTACGGAACCTACGATCTTTGGGAGAAC